>NZ_NQYG01000029.1:368-63956 GCF_002878485.1 Pseudomonas sp. AD21 | reverse complement strand
GCATACATCGAGAGGAGGTGCAGCGAAGCAAACCGTAGGCGATGCCCCCGGATGGACACCGTAGCGAGGGAACACTGAGCCTCAGCGAAGTGCCGTACGCCGGGGCCAAGCCTTTTGGGTTACCTTTTCGGCGTTTGGAAAAGGTGACTCGCTGTAAGAGCGAATCCGCCAGCGGCAGCACCCGCAGCAACGGATATGCCCCCAATCCCCAAATCCCAGACAAACAAAAACGGCCCCTATATAAATAGAGGCCGTTCCCGGTACAACTTCAAGACGTTATCGCAAGACAGGTCTTATTTGCGGTCTTCCAGCTTGGTGATATCACGCGACTCATAGCCGGTGTACAACTGGCGCGGACGGCCAATCTTGTACGGGCTGGAGAGCATTTCTTTCCAGTGGGAGATCCAGCCGACAGTACGTGCCAGAGCAAAGATCACAGTGAACATGCTGGTCGGAATGCCGATCGCCTTGAGGATGATCCCCGAGTAGAAGTCGACGTTCGGGTACAGCGAGCGTTCGATGAAGTACGGGTCGGTCAGCGCGATCTCTTCCAGGCGCATGGCCAGTTCGAGTTGCGGATCGTTGTTGATGCCCAGTTCCTTCAGTACTTCGTCGCAGGTCTGCTTCATTACAGTCGCGCGAGGGTCGCGGTTCTTGTAAACGCGGTGACCGAAGCCCATCAGTTTGAACGGATCGTTCTTGTCCTTGGCCTTGGCGATGAACTTGTCGATGTTGGACACATCGCCAATTTCGTCGAGCATGGTCAATACGGCTTCGTTCGCACCACCGTGGGCAGGGCCCCATAGTGCGGCGATGCCGGCGGCGATACAGGCGAACGGGTTAGCGCCCGAGGAACCTGCCAGACGCACGGTGGAAGTCGATGCGTTCTGCTCGTGGTCGGCGTGGAGGATGAAGATCCGGTCCATGGCCTTGGCGAGTACCGGGCTGATCGGTTTGATCTCGCACGGGGTGTTGAACATCATGTGCAGGAAGTTTTCCGCGTACGTCAGGTCGTTGCGCGGGTACATCATGGGTTGGCCCATGGAGTACTTGTAAACCATCGCTGCCAGGGTTGGCATCTTGGCAACCAGACGGATCGCGGAGATTTCGCGATGCTGCGGGTTATTGATGTCCAGGGAGTCGTGGTAGAAGGCCGAGAGGGCGCCGACTACGCCGCACATGACGGCCATCGGGTGGGCGTCGCGACGGAAGCCGTTGAAGAAGGTTTTCAGCTGCTCGTGAACCATGGTGTGGTTTTTCACGGTGCTGACGAACTGGGCCTTCTGCTCTGCGGTCGGCAGTTCGCCGTTGAGCAGCAGGTAGCAGGTTTCCAGGTAGTCCGACTTTTCAGCCAGCTGTTCGATCGGGTAGCCGCGGTGCAACAGAATGCCGTTGTCGCCGTCGATATAGGTGATCTTCGATTCGCACGAGGCGGTCGACATGAAACCAGGGTCGAAAGTGAAGCGGCCCGTGGCCGTCAGGCCCCGAACATCGATTACATCGGGACCAACGGTGCCGGTTAAAATGGGCAGCTCGACGGGGGCTGCGCCCTCGATGATCAACTGCGCTTTTTTGTCAGCCATGTGGCCTCCTATTTATGCTTGAACCATCAGACAGACCCCCCACGCAGGGCCCGCACCACTATAGTGAGATAAATTCGAATGTCAATTTGCCTAAAGTCTTGCTCCAGAAGGCTTTAAGCGCACTTTTTCCTCGAAATTGACTGCCATTTACGCCTTTTATACGACTTGTGCAATCAGCTATTTGGGGTAGGTGATTGCGTTGTCATTAGTAGCCTAACTGTCTATACTCGGCCACCGACCGCCAAGGGCTTTTGGGCCTGCTTTATTGGGGGTCGCATCCCTGGGTGGTGGTTACCTGACCAGTGCACTCCCCAACAACTTTGCCCTGATTGTTAGGGGCTCTTCAGTGTGAAAAAAAAGCCGTGAAAAGCCAACGACCTGTAAACCTAGACCTAAGGACCATCAAACTCCCCATCACCGGCGTTACGTCGTTTCTTCACCGTGTTTCCGGCATCATCCTCTTCCTGGGTATTGGCTTCATGCTTTATGCATTGGGCAAGTCTCTGGGTTCCGAGGAAGGTTTTGCCGAAGTGAAGGCATGCTTGACCAGTCCGCTGGCCAAGTTCGTAGCATGGGGCCTCCTGTCCGCTCTGCTGTATCACCTGGTAGCCGGTGTGCGCCACTTGATCATGGACATGGGCATCGGTGAGACGCTGGAAGGCGGCCGCCTGGGCTCGAAAATTATCATCGCCGTTTCCGTGGTGTTGATCGTTCTGGCAGGAGTTTGGATATGGTAACCAGCGTTACGAACCTTTCGCGTTCGGGCCTCTATGACTGGATGGCGCAACGTGTGTCTGCGGTTGTTCTCGCGGCTTATTTCATCTTTCTGATCGGATACCTTGCAGTGAATCCGGGCATTGGCTACGACCAGTGGCACGGCCTGTTCGCTCACAACGGGATGCGTATCTTCAGTCTGCTGGCCCTCGTTGCCCTTGGCGCTCACGCCTGGGTCGGCATGTGGACCATCGCGACCGACTACCTGACGCCAATGGCGCTGGGCAAGTCCGCGACCGCAGTACGTTTCCTTTTCCAGGCAGTATGCGGCGTTGCGATGTTCGCTTACTTCGTCTGGGGTGTGCAGATTCTCTGGGGTATCTGAGTCATGGCTAACATTCCAACGATTTCTTTCGACGCCATCATTATTGGTGGTGGCGGTGCCGGCATGCGCGCTGCGTTGCAGCTGGCACAGGGCGGTCACAAGACTGCCGTGATCACCAAGGTTTTCCCGACCCGTTCGCACACTGTATCCGCTCAGGGCGGCATCACCTGCGCAATCGCGTCCGCTGACCCGAACGATGACTGGCGCTGGCACATGTACGATACCGTCAAGGGTTCCGACTACATCGGTGACCAGGACGCTATCGAATACATGTGTCAGGAAGGCCCGGCTGCCGTTTATGAGCTGGACCACATGGGCATGCCGTTCTCGCGTACCGAACAGGGCCGCATCTACCAGCGTCCGTTCGGCGGCCAGTCCAAGGACTACGGCAAAGGCGGGCAGGCTGCCCGTACGTGCGCCGCTTCCGACCGTACCGGTCACGCGCTGCTGCACACCCTTTATCAGGGCAACCTGAAAGCCGGTACCACGTTCCTGAACGAGTACTACGCTGTCGATCTGGTGAAAAACCAGGAAGGCGACTTCGTCGGTGTGATCGCGATCTGCATCGAAACCGGCGAAACCACCTACATTCGCGCCAAAGCCACCGTATTGGCTACCGGCGGTGCAGGTCGTATCTACGCGTCCACCACCAACGCCCTGATCAACACCGGTGACGGCGTCGGCATGGCTCTGCGTGCTGGCGTGCCGGTACAAGACATCGAAATGTGGCAGTTCCACCCGACCGGCATCGCCGGCGCCGGTGTACTGGTGACCGAAGGTTGCCGTGGTGAAGGTGGTTACCTGATCAACAAGCACGGCGAGCGTTTCATGGAGCGTTACGCTCCGAACGCCAAAGACCTTGCCGGTCGTGACGTGGTTGCTCGCTCGATGGTTAAGGAAATCATCGCTGGCAACGGTTGCGGTCCGAATGGCGACCACGTATTGCTCAAACTCGACCACCTGGGCGAGGAAGTGCTGCACAGCCGTCTGCCAGGCATCTGCGAACTGTCGAAGACTTTCGCTCACGTTGACCCGGTTGTTGCCCCGGTTCCGGTTGTTCCGACTTGCCACTATATGATGGGCGGCGTTGCCACCAACATTCACGGCCAGGCGATCACCCAGGACGCTGAAGGCGTCGACAAGATCATCCCAGGTCTGTTCGCAGTAGGCGAAGTGGCTTGCGTATCGGTTCACGGTGCCAACCGTCTGGGCGGCAACTCGCTGCTCGACCTGGTGGTGTTCGGCCGCGCTGCCGGCCTGCACCTGGAAAAGGCGCTGACCGACGGCATCGAATACGACGACGCTACCGAAGCCGACATCGAAGCTGCCCTGTCGCGTCTGAACGCACTGAACAGCCGTACTGATGGCGAAGACGTGGCAACCCTGCGTCGCGAGCTGCAGAACTGCATGCAGAACTACTTCGGTGTGTTCCGTACCGGCGAATACATGCAGAAAGGTATCGCTCAGCTTGCTGACCTGCGTACCCGCATCGCCAACGTGAAGATCAACGATAAGTCGCAGGCGTTCAACACTGCCCGTATCGAAGCGCTGGAACTGCAAAACCTGCTGGAAGTGGCTGAAGCTACCGCCATCGCCGCTGAAGTCCGCAAAGAGTCGCGCGGTGCTCACGCCCGTGAAGACTTCGAAGACCGTGACGACGAAAACTGGCTGTGCCACACCCTGTACTTCCCCGGTGACAAGCGCGTCACCAAGCGTGCCGTGAACTTCTCGCCGAAGACTGTTCCGACTTTTGAACCTAAGATTCGGACTTATTAAGGGTGGCCGCCATGTTGCAAGTCAGCGTTTATCGTTACAACCCTGATCAGGACGCCGCGCCGTTCATGCAGGAATTCCAGATCGATACCGGTGGTAAAGATCTGATGGTGCTGGACGTACTGGCCCTGATCAAAGAGCAGGACGAAGGTTTCTCCTATCGTCGCTCTTGCCGTGAAGGTGTCTGCGGTTCCGACGGCATGAATATCAACGGCAAGAACGGTCTGGCGTGCATCACGCCGCTGTCCGCCGTCGTAAAAGGCAACAAGTTGATCGTTCGTCCGCTGCCAGGTTTGCCGGTTATCCGTGACCTGGTCGTCGATATGAGCATCTTCTACAAGCAATACGAGAAGGTGAAGCCATACCTGCAGAACGACACGCCGGCTCCGGCCATCGAGCGTCTGCAGTCCCCTGAAGAGCGTGAAAAGCTCGACGGTCTGTACGAGTGCATTCTGTGCGCCTGCTGCTCGACCTCGTGCCCGTCCTTCTGGTGGAACCCGGACAAGTTCCTGGGTCCAGCTGCACTGCTGCAAGCGTACCGCTTCCTGGCAGACAGCCGCGACACCAAGACGTCCGAGCGTCTGGCTTCGCTCGATGACCCGTTCAGCGTCTTCCGCTGCCGGGGCATCATGAACTGCGTCAACGTATGTCCGAAAGGCCTGAACCCGACTAAGGCCATCGGTCACATCCGTAACATGCTGCTTTCGAGCGGCGTGTGATTCAGCTGCTGTAACCGTAGGACCGCTGTACCGAAGAGGCTGTGGCGCGGGCTTCAACCCGCGTCATGGCTATAACCAGAGCAGCAGCCACAAGCTGCAGCTCTTATTTTGAAGAAATGAGACAAGCAGGGGCATCCGGGCTGGTACCCGGACTATCAGCGTGATCCTAAGTGGCTTGTTTTGGTCGCTGCATTCGGACTTCTGCAAGTTTGCTCGGTATTGACGCCGATGGTGTTCCCCTAACCGAGGGTGACCAAGCATGCAAGAAAGCGTGATGCAGCGCATGTGGAACAGCGCCTACCTTTCAGGTGGAAACGCTGCCTATGTGGAAGAGCTTTATGAGCTCTACCTGCACGACCCTAACGCTGTGCCAGAAGAGTGGCGCACCTACTTTCAGAAGTTGCCTGCCGACGGCAACTCTGCCACTGATGTTTCGCACTCCACAATTCGCGATCATTTCGTGCTGCTGGCAAAGAACCAGCGCCGCGCCCAACCGGTTTCCGCCGGAAGCGTGAGCAGTGAGCACGAGAAGAAGCAAGTTGAAGTGCTGCGATTGATCCAGGCCTACCGTATGCGTGGCCACCAGGCAGCCCAGCTTGACCCGCTGGGGCTGTGGCAGCGTCCTGCACCTGCAGACCTGTCGATCAATCATTACGGCTTGACCAATGCCGATCTTGATACGACCTTCCGTGCCGGCGACCTGTTCATCGGCAAAGAGGAAGCGAGCCTACGCGAAATTCACGAAGCGTTGCAGCAGACATATTGCCGCACCATCGGCGCTGAATTTACGCACATCACCGATTCCGAGCAGCGCCAGTGGTTTCAGCAGCGTCTGGAAAGCGTGCGTGGTCGTCCGACGTACTCGGCCGACATCAAGAGCCACCTGCTCGAGCGCGTCACTGCCGGTGAAGGCCTGGAAAAATACCTGGGCACCAAATACCCGGGCACCAAGCGTTTCGGTCTGGAAGGCGGCGAAAGCCTGATTCCGATGCTCGACGAACTGATCCAGCGTTCCGGTTCCTACGGCACCAAGGAAGTCGTCATCGGCATGGCCCACCGTGGCCGTCTGAACGTGCTGGTCAACACCTTCGGCAAGAACCCGCGCGAGCTGTTCGACGAGTTCGAAGGCAAGAAGAAGGTCGAGCTGGGTTCCGGTGACGTTAAATACCACCAGGGCTTCTCGTCCAACGTGATGACCGCCGGCGGTGAAGTTCACCTGGCCATGGCGTTCAACCCGTCCCACCTGGAAATCGTTTCCCCGGTGGTCGAAGGTTCGGTTCGCGCCCGTCAGGATCGTCGTAACGACCCGACCGGTGAGAAGGTTCTGCCGATCTCCATCCACGGTGACGCTGCGTTCGCAGGTCAGGGCGTGGTCATGGAAACCTTCCAGATGTCGCAGACCCGCGGTTTCAAGACCGGCGGTACCGTGCACATCGTGATCAACAACCAGGTCGGTTTCACCATCAGCAACCCGCTGGACTCGCGTTCCACCGAGTACGCCACCGACGTTGCGAAGATGATCCAGGCGCCGATCCTCCATGTGAATGGTGATGATCCGGAAGCCGTGCTGTTCGTGACCCAGTTGGCCATCGACTACCGCATGCAGTTCAAGCGTGACGTGGTGATCGACCTGGTCTGCTACCGCCGTCGCGGCCACAACGAGGCCGACGAGCCAAGCGGCACCCAGCCTCTGATGTACCAGCAGATCACCAAGCAGCGCACCACCCGTGAGCTGTACGCTGATCGTCTGACCCAGGGCGGTGTGCTCGACGCAGAGCGTGTTCAGGCGAAAGTCGACGAATACCGCAACGCGCTGGACAACGGTCTGCACGTAGTGAAGTCGCTGGTCAAAGAGCCGAACAAAGAGTTGTTCGTGGACTGGCGTCCGTATCTGGGCCACGCCTGGACTGCGCGTCACGACACCCGCTTTGATCTGAAGACCCTGCAAGAACTGTCCGCCAAGCTGCTGGAAATTCCGGAAGGCTTCGTGGTTCAGCGTCAGGTCGCGAAGATCTACGAAGACCGTCAGAAGATGCAAGCCGGCGGCCTGCCGATCAACTGGGGTTACGCCGAAACCATGGCGTACGCGACCCTGGCGTTCGAAGGTCACCCGATCCGCATGACCGGTCAGGACATCGGCCGCGGTACGTTCTCGCACCGTCACGCTGTGTTGCACAACCAGAAAGACGCGGGCACCTACATTCCGCTGCAGCACCTGTACGACGGTCAGCCACGCTTTGACCTGTACGACTCGTTCCTGTCGGAAGAAGCGGTACTGGCATTCGAATACGGTTACTCGACCACTACGCCGGATGCGCTGGTGATCTGGGAAGCCCAGTTCGGTGACTTCGCCAACGGTGCACAGGTTGTAATCGACCAGTTCATCACCAGCGGCGAGCACAAGTGGGGCCGTCTCTGCGGTCTGACCATGTTGCTGCCACACGGTTACGAAGGTCAGGGCCCTGAGCACAGCTCGGCACGTCTTGAGCGTTACCTGCAACTGTGCGCCGAGCACAATATTCAGGTTGCCGTACCGACCACGCCAGCACAGATCTACCATTTGCTGCGTCGTCAGGTGATTCGCCCGCTGCGCAAGCCGTTGATCGTTCTGACTCCAAAGTCGCTGCTGCGCCACAAGCTGGCCATCTCGACCCTGGAAGATCTGGCCGAAGGTTCGTTCCAGACCGTGATCCCGGAAATCGATACTCTGGACCCGAAAAAGGTCGAGCGTGTTGTTCTGTGTAGCGGCAAGGTCTACTACGACCTGCTGGAAAAACGCCGTGCCGAAGGCCGTGAAGATATTGCCATCGTGCGTATCGAGCAGCTGTACCCATTCCCTGAGGACGACTTGAAAGAAGTCCTGGCTCCGTACACCAACGTCAAAAATGCCGTTTGGTGTCAGGAAGAGCCGATGAACCAGGGCGCCTGGTACTGCAGCCAGCACCACTTGCGTCGCAGCATCGGGAACCTCGACAAGTCTCTCGTACTTGAGTACGCGGGCCGTGAGGCTTCTGCTGCCCCAGCTTGTGGTTACGCATCGATGCACGCCGAGCAGCAGGAAAAACTCCTGCAAGACGCGTTTACCATTTAACGCCTTCGCGCACCTGAAACCGAATTTAAGGAACCACAGATAATGGCTATCGAGATCAAAGCCCCCACTTTCCCGGAATCGGTTGCCGATGGCACCGTTGCCACCTGGCACAAGCAACCGGGCGACGCCGTCAAGCGCGACGAACTGATCGTTGACATCGAAACTGACAAAGTCGTACTGGAAGTTCTGGCTACCGCCGACGGCGTGCTGGGTGCAATCGTCAAGGGCGAGGGCGAAACCGTCCTGTCCGACGAAGTCCTGGGCTCCATCGTTGAAGGCGGCGCGGCTGCTGCTCCAGCCGCCGCTGCTGCTCCGGCCGCTGCTGCCGCTGCACCAGCTGCTGGCGAAGGCGAAGACGATCCTGTTGCTGCTCCGGCTGCGCGCAAGCTGGCTGAAGAAAACGGCATCAACATCGCTTCCGTTGCCGGCACCGGCAAAGGCGGTCGTGTGACCAAGGAAGACGTGGTGGCTGCTGTTGCCGCGAAGAAAGCCGCTCCGGCTGCCGCACCTGCCAAGGCTGCTGCTCCGGCTGCCGCTGCTCCTGTGTTCGCCGCTGGCGACCGCATCGAGAAGCGCGTGCCGATGACCCGCGTTCGTGCCACCGTCGCCAAGCGTCTGGTTGAAGCTCAGTCGAACATGGCGATGCTGACCACTTTCAACGAAGTCGACATGACCGAAGTCATGGCGCTGCGTTCGAAGTACAAGGATCTGTTCGAGAAGTCCCACAACGGCGTACGCCTGGGCTTCATGTCGTTCTTCGTGAAAGCAGCTACCGAAGCGCTGAAGCGTTTCCCTGCTGTCAACGCGTCGATCGACGGCGGCGACATCGTTTACCACGGCTACGCTGACATCGGCGTTGCCGTTTCCAGCGACCGTGGCCTGGTTGTACCGGTCCTGCGTAACGCCGAGCTGATGAGCCTGGCTGAAATCGAAGGCGGCATCGCCACTTTCGGCAAGAAAGCCCGTGACGGCAAACTGTCGATGGACGAGATGACCGGTGGTACCTTCACCATCACCAACGGTGGTACCTTCGGTTCGATGATGTCGACCCCGATCGTCAACCCGCCGCAGGCAGCGATTCTGGGCATGCACAACATCATCCAGCGTCCAATGGCCATCAACGGTCAGGTCGTGATTCGTCCGATGATGTACCTGGCACTGTCCTACGATCACCGTCTGATCGATGGCAAAGAAGCTGTGACCTTCCTGGTGACCATCAAGAACCTGCTGGAAGATCCGGCTCGTCTGTTGCTGGATATCTGATAGAAGCAGCTGCGAGCTTCAAGTTTCAAGCTGCAGGAAAAGGCAGCTTGGCTTGGAGCGCGCGGCTTGAAGCTTTTCGCTAAAGAGGATTTTTTGAATGTCGCAGAAATTTGACGTAGTAGTGATCGGTGCCGGCCCTGGCGGCTATGTGGCTGCCATCAAGGCCGCGCAGCTGGGTCTCACCACTGCCTGCATCGAGAAGTACACCGACGCTGAAGGCAAGCAAGCCCTCGGCGGTACTTGCCTGAACGTCGGCTGCATTCCGTCCAAGGCGCTGCTGGACAGCTCCTGGAAGTACAAGGAAGCCAAAGAGAGCTTCAACGTTCACGGTATCTCGACCGGCGAAGTCAAAATGGACGTCGCTGCGATGGTTGGCCGCAAGGCTGGCATCGTCAAGAACCTGACCGGCGGCGTTGCTACCCTGTTCAAGGCCAACGGCGTTACTTCGATCCAGGGTCACGGCAAACTGCTGGCTGGCAAGAAAGTCGAAGTCACCAAGCCGGACGGCTCGGTTGAAGTCATCGAAGCTGAAAACGTCATCCTGGCTCCAGGTTCGCGTCCGATCGACATTCCACCGGCTCCGGTCGACCAGAAAGTCATCGTTGATTCGACTGGTGCACTGGAATTCCAGACCGTACCCAAGCGTCTGGGCGTGATCGGCGCTGGCGTGATCGGTCTGGAACTGGGTTCGGTGTGGTCGCGTCTGGGCTCCGAAGTGGTTGTCCTGGAAGCACTGGACACCTTCCTGATGGCAGCGGACACCGCTGTTTCCAAGGAAGCGCTGAAAACCCTGACCAAACAAGGTCTGGACATCAAACTGGGCGCTCGCGTGACCGGTTCGAAAGTCAACGGCGACGAAGTCGTTGTTAACTACACCGATGCCAACGGCGAACAGACCATCACTTTCGACAAGCTGATCGTAGCCGTTGGTCGCCGTCCGGTGACCACTGATCTGCTGGCTGCCGACAGCGGCGTGACCCTCGACGAGCGCGGTTTCGTGCACGTTGACGATCACTGCGCGACCACCGTACCGGGCGTTTTCGCCATCGGTGACGTGGTTCGCGGCATGATGCTGGCTCACAAGGCTTCGGAAGAAGGCATCATGGTTGTCGAGCGCATCAAGGGCCACAAGGCTCAGATGAACTATGACCTGATCCCTTCGGTTATTTATACTCACCCGGAAATCGCGTGGGTTGGCAAAACCGAGCAGGCCTTGAAAGCCGAAGGCGTTGAAGTTAACGTCGGCACCTTCCCGTTCGCCGCTTCCGGCCGTGCCATGGCTGCCAACGATACCGGTGGTTTCGTCAAGGTCATCGCTGATGCCAAGACTGACCGCGTATTGGGCGTGCACGTGATTGGCCCGAGCGCTGCAGAACTGGTTCAGCAGGGCGCGATCGGTATGGAATTCGGCACCAGCGCTGAAGATCTGGGCATGATGGTTTTCTCCCATCCGACCCTGTCTGAAGCCTTGCACGAAGCCGCTCTGGCTGTGAATGGCGGCGCCATCCACATTGCCAACCGCAAGAAGCGTTAAGACATAATAAGAAACCACGGCGGTAACGGCCCGTCGTGAGCCTTGCGAGCAAGTCTCACCGCGGAATGTCCGCTGGACGCAGTCTTGCGTAGCTCAGCTACGCAAGCAGCAGTCACAGGTGGCGCGGCACTCAAACGAGCGCAGCGCCGAATGCGCAGTACCTAACGAAGACGGTAAAAAGCATGAATCTTCACGAGTATCAGGGTAAGCAGCTGTTCGCTGAATACGGCCTGCCAGTTTCCACTGGTTACGCAGTAGACACCCCGGAAGCAGCAGCAGAAGCTTGCGACAAAATCGGCGGCAGTGAGTGGGTTGTCAAAGCCCAGGTCCACGCTGGTGGTCGCGGTAAAGCGGGCGGCGTCAAGCTGGTTCGCAGCAAAGAAGACGCCAAAGCCTTCGCACAGCAGTGGCTGGGCAAGCGTCTGGTGACTTACCAGACTGACGCCAATGGCCAGCCAGTCACCAAGATCCTGGTTGAATCGTGCACTGATATCGCTAAAGAGCTGTACCTGGGCGCTGTCGTTGACCGTTCGAGCCGTCGCATCGTGTTCATGGCTTCCACCGAAGGTGGCGTGGACATCGAGAAAATCGCTCACGACACTCCAGAAAAAATTCTGAAAGCCACTATCGATCCACTGGTTGGCGCTCAGCCATTCCAGGGTCGCGAGCTGGCATTCCAGCTGGGTCTGGAAGGCAAGCAGGTTGCTCAGTTCGCCAAGATCTTCGTAGGTCTGGCCAAGCTGTTCAAGGATCACGACCTGGCTCTGCTGGAAGTGAACCCGCTGGTGATCAAGGCTGACGGCGATCTGCACTGCCTGGACGCCAAGATCAACATCGACGCCAACGCAATGTACCGTCAGCCTAAGCTGAAGACTTTCCACGATCCGTCGCAAGACGATCCGCGCGAAGCGCACGCTGCCAAGTTCGAACTGAACTACGTGGCACTGGAAGGCAACATCGGCTGCATGGTCAACGGTGCTGGCCTGGCCATGGGTACCATGGACATCGTCAACCTGCATGGCGGCAAGCCAGCCAACTTCCTCGACGTAGGTGGTGGCGCTACCAAAGAACGCGTAACTGAAGCGTTCAAGATCATTCTGTCCGACACCAACGTCGCTGCAGTACTGGTCAACATCTTCGGCGGCATCGTTCGCTGCGACATGATTGCCGAAGGCATCATCGGCGCTGTGAAAGAAGTCGGCGTGAAAATCCCGGTTGTTGTTCGCCTTGAAGGCAACAACGCTGAGCTGGGCGCTAAAGTACTGGCAGAAAGCGGTTTGAACATCATCGCTGCTACCAGCCTGACCGACGCTGCTCAACAAGTTGTCAAAGCTGCGGAGGGCAAATAATGAGCGTCCTGATCAATAAAGACACCAAAGTTATCTGCCAGGGTATTACCGGTTCGCAAGGTAGTTTCCACACTCAGCAAGCCATCGAATACGGCACCAAGATGGTGGGTGGCGTTACTCCTGGCAAAGGCGGTACCGAGCACCTGGGTCTGCCAGTGTTCAACACCGTCAAAGACGCAGTAGCCGCCACTGGCGCTACCGCCAGCGTGATCTACGTTCCGGCTCCTTTCTGCAAAGATTCGATCCTGGAAGCGGCATTCGGCGGCATCAAGCTGATCGTTTGCATCACCGAAGGCATTCCTACCCTGGACATGCTGGACGCTAAAGTTAAGTGCGACGAGCTGGGCGTAGTCCTGATCGGCCCTAACTGCCCAGGCGTGATCACCCCAGGCGAATGCAAGATCGGCATCATGCCAGGTCACATTCACTTGCCAGGCAAGGTCGGTATCGTTTCGCGTTCCGGCACCCTGACCTACGAAGCTGTGAAGCAGACCACTGACGCCGGTTTCGGTCAGTCGACTTGCGTCGGCATCGGTGGTGACCCGATCCCGGGTTCGAACTTCATCGACATCCTGAAACTGTTCCAGGAAGACCCGAAGACCGAAGCGATCGTAATGATCGGCGAGATCGGCGGTTCGGCTGAAGAAGAAGCGGCTGCCTACATCAAGGCACACGTGACCAAGCCGGTTGTTTCCTACATCGCTGGTGTGACTGCTCCTGCGGGCAAGCGCATGGGCCATGCTGGCGCAATCATCTCTGGCGGCAAAGGCACTGCAGACGAGAAATTCGCTGCTCTGCAAGACGCAGGCGTTAAAACCGTGCGTTCGCTGGCAGACATCGGCAAGGCCCTGGCCGAGCTGACCGGTTGGGCTGTCAAGTAAGCCTCGCGCTTAGCTGACGCTATACCAAACAAAGGCCACCTTCGGGTGGCCTTTGTCGTTTCTGGTGTTCGGTTGGCTTTTGTGGTGAGGGGATTTATCCCCGATGGGCTGCGAAGCGACCCCAAAGCCATTCAATGGGGCATGTCTGAACAATTGCGTTGACTGATAGGGGCCGCTCCGCGCCCCATCGGGGATAAATCCCCTCATCACAGGGTTCTCTGTAGGAAAAATTGATGCGTAAACGCGACACAGACACGTCGCGTATCGGATAGTTCGCCCTCAAACAGTGCGTTTGTCAGACAAATTCGTTAGGCTAGCAGCCATTTTTGCGTCTGCCGCCCACAAGGTATGCGACGCGCTAAACGGGTCAGTCTCATACGGACTGACAGCATTTCCCTAACCCCACAGGGAAATCCCCCTCTAAATTCCGATTCAGTAGTGTGGTATTTCCTTAATGAAAGTTTTGAAAGGTCAGGACATCCTGGCACTTGGTTTTATGACATTTGCCCTGTTCGTCGGGGCCGGTAACATTATCTTCCCGCCTATCGTCGGTTTGCAGGCCGGACCTCATGTCTGGATGGCGGCGCTGGGTTTTCTGATCACGGCGGTTGGTCTGCCGGTGATCACCGTCGTTGCCCTGGCCAAGGTCGGCGGCGCGATGGATACGCTGAGCAGCCCGATCGGCAAGATCGCCGGCGGTGTGCTCGCCGCGGCCTGCTACCTGGCGGTCGGCCCATTGTTCGCCACTCCACGTACCGCGACCGTATCGTTCGAAGTGGGTCTGGCACCACTGACTGGCGAAAGCCCGCTGGCGCTGTTCCTGTATAGCTCGGTGTACTTCCTGCTGGTGTTCTTCATCTCGCTGTATCCGGGGCGGCTGCTGGACACCGTGGGGCGTTTCCTCGCGCCGTTGAAGATCATCGCACTGGCGGTGCTCGGTATCGCTGCATTCGCCTTGCCGGCGGGGGACATTGGTCAGGGCACGCCGGAATACGTGGCGGCACCGTTCTCCCAGGGTTTCATCAATGGTTACCTGACCATGGATACCCTCGGCGCTCTGGTGTTCGGCATCGTCATCGTCAACGCAATCCGTTCCCGTGGCGTCGATTCGCCTGCGCTGATCACCCGTTACGCGATCATTGCCGGTCTTATCGCCGGTGTCGGTCTGGCGCTGGTCTATATCAGCCTGTTCCGCCTCGGTTCCGGCAGCCATGAAGTGGCGGTCGGTGCCACCAACGGCGCGGCGGTGCTGCACGCTTACGTGCAACACACCTTCGGTTCGCTGGGCAGCGGTTTCCTCGCGGTGCTGATCTCGTTGGCATGCCTGGTGACGGCGGTCGGTCTGACCTGCGCTTGCGCTGAATACTTCAGCCGCGTGCTGCCACTGTCCTACAAGACGCTGGTGATCATTCTGGCGGCGTTCTCGCTGCTGGTGTCGAACCTGGGCCTGACCAAGCTGATTGCCTTCTCGATTCCGGTACTGACCGCGATCTACCCACCGTGCATCGTGCTGGTCGGTCTGAGCTTCTGCAAAGACTTCTGGCATGAACACGGCCGCATCCTCGGCCCGGTGATGCTGGTGTCCTTCGTGTTCGGCAGCATCGACGCCCTCAAGGGCGCCGGTCTGGCCGACTGGATGCCGTCGCAGCTGTCCCACCTGCCGCTGAGCGAGCAGGGCCTGGCGTGGCTGGTGCCGTGCGTCATGACCCTGGTGGTCGCAGTGGTCTGCGATCGCCTGCTGGGCAAGCGCAGCGAAGCAGTTGCCTGACGTTGTCTGACCCGCCAAAAGCGGGTCTTCAACGCTTAAACAGAAATGCCCCGTATCAATCGATACGGGGCATTTTTTATGCGCGTCAGGCAGTGTCTTTTTCCTTACGCTAACGTCGAAGGGGTGCGTCGCTTTTAAGTAGGAGTGAGCCTGCTCGCGATAGCAATTTGTCAGCCGACTTCTCAATGGCCACTGACACTACGCTATCGCGAGCAGGCTCACTCCTGCAGGTACTGTGCTCACTGCTCACAAGGAACCGCATGTCGTTCATCCAAGCCAACCTGATCCACCTGCTGGCCGCGCTCTGGTTTGTCATCTGCTGGGGCGGCTATACCCGTTATGCGTCCTGGAAGGCCCGCGACACCGCGTGCCTGGCCAGTGTGCTGCACCTGTACCGCGAAGACTGGATGCGCCGCATGCTGCTGCGCGACAACCGCATCGCCGATGCCAGCGTGATCGGCAATCTGGAGCGTAACGCCTCGTTCTTCGCCTCCAGCACCCTGATCATTCTCGCCGGCATTCTGACCGTGCTGGGCGCGTCCGAGCGCGCCGTGTCGTTGCTGGCGGACATTCCGATGGTCCAGCAGGCGTCGCAGGGCATGTCGGAGATCAAGTTGCTGTGCCTGGCGCTGGTGTTCGTCTATGCCTTCTTCACATTCAGCTGGTGCATGCGCCAGTACAACTTTGCCGCAGTACTGGTCGGTTCGGCGCCGATGATCGGCGAGCGCCAGGTTTCCGAGCAGGAGCGCAAGGCATTCGCGCTGCGGGCGGCACGGGTGATTTCGATGGCGGCCAACCAGTTCAACTTCGGTTTGCGTTCTTATTACTTCGGCATGACCATGCTGGCGTGGTTTGTCAGCCCATGGCTGTTCATGTTGATGAGTGCTGGCGTGGTGCTGGTGTTGTATCGCCGCGAGTTTCATTCCGACGTGCTCGATGTGATGGTCTATACCCCTACCGAGGCGACGTTGCCCGAAACCAATAAAGAGGCCGCTTGATGAGTATTCCGTTCTGGTGTGTGTTTATCAGTGCATTGTTGATTTACATCGCGCGTATGCCGGTGGGTAAAGCCATGAAAGAGCAGGGCGATTACAACAACCACCTGCCGCGCCAACAACAGGCGCAACTCACCGGTTATGGCGCGCGGGCACTGGCGGCGCACCAGAACAGCATTGAAGCGTTCATCCTGTTTGCGGTGGGCGTGCTGATGGCGCACACCACGCAAACACAAGGCTGGTTGATCGATGCATTGGCGATCATCTTCGTGATCGCGCGGATTCTCTACTTGTGGTTGTACCTGGCTGATAAGCCATCCCTGCGCAGCCTGGTGTGGCTGGTCGGCCTGATCTGTAGTTTGCTGCTGATGATTAGTCCGACTTTTAGAACCCTTCTGCTCTAGAAACAGCCTCTAAGCCGACATTGCCAAAAAATCCCAGGCAAAAGAAAACCCGCACTTGGCGGGTTTTCTTTTTTCTGCATCAAGTCGCAATTATTGCTTCTTGGCAGCTTCGTCTTGAGCAGCCTGATTCGATTCAGCCTGATCTTTGGCGGCTTCAGCGTTTTCTTTCGCTGCGTCGTTCACTTTATCCTGAGCTTCATTCATTTTCTGCTGAGCTTGTTCAGCATGTTGGTTGGCATCTTGAGCTTTGTCCTCGGATTTTTTATCGCAGGCAGCGAGACCGAGGGAAGCGGTCAACATCAAGGCAATAGCTAAAGTCTTACGCATGGGGTGTTTCTCCTTATGGAAAATAACTACTGGCCTTAAGAACGCTGGCCTCAAGGTTAAGTTCCTCATTTCGTTCAGATATATAAGTTTGTTTTTAAATGGAACTTTTGCCGTTCCGTCTGCTACCGAAAACAGACACTAACAAGAGTAATTATCAAATGGTCGAAAACCCCGTTTTTGAGCGTGCGACGCGATTTCTTACGGCGTTGCGCCACTGTCAGGTGCTCGGTTTGACGGTGCACAGCGCCAGCACTGAAGGGCTGACGGTAAAGTTGCCGTACAGCGCGAAAATAGTCGGCAATCCGCAGACTGGCGTGATCCATGGCGGGGCAATTACTTCGTTGATGGACACCGCATGCGGCATGTCGACACTGTGCGTGCTGCCGGAATTCGAAGTCTGCCCGACGCTGGATCTGCGCATCGACTACATGCACGCTGCTGAACCGAACAAGGACGTCTACGGCTTCGCCCAGTGTTATCGGGTCACCACCGACGTGATCTTCGCGCGCGGCTTTGCCTATCAGGACGACCCGCAGCAGCCGATCGCCCATGTCGTTGGCACATTCATGCGCATGGGCAAGGGCCTGAAGGGCACTCAGGGATTTGGCGGCAAGATCAAAGGAGAGCGTCCATGAGTGATGACTGGAAGCAACAGTTGCAGCAGGCTCACGCTCAGGGCGATTACGCGCCGCTGCTGCAGATAATTCCCTACGCCGGGCTGATCGGCATCGAATGCTCGCGAGTCGGCGATGAATTGCTGTTCAAGCTGCCGGCGAACAAGGACAACATTGGTAACCCTTTATTGCCGGCCATCCATGGCGGGGTGATTGCCGGGTTCATGGAGCTGGCGGCCGCGTTGCATTTATTGATCTTCACCGGGGCGCCCGGGGTGCCGAAGATCATCGACTTCTCCCTTGATTACCTGCGTGCCGGGCAGTTTCGCGACACTTGGGCCAAGTGTCAGGTCTGTCGTCAGGGCCGCCGCGTCGCCAACGTTGCGATCACTGCCTGGCAAAGCACCGAGAGCGAGCCGATTGCCACCGCCCGTGCACACTTCAAAATCGATGAGCCCTTGAAATCCTGAACGCTGCCCCCAACTCAGTGAACAACCCGCCGCAGACCATCTGGGTCGCGGCCAATGCCATCTGATTGGAGTTTGATGACCATGAGTGTGGAAACTCAAAAGGAAACCCTGGGCTTCCAGACCGAGGTAAAGCAGCTGCTGCACCTCATGATCCATTCGCTGTATTCCAACAAGGAAATTTTCCTTCGCGAATTGATCTCGAACGCCTCTGACGCTGTCGACAAGCTGCGCTTCGAAGCCCTGGCCAAGCCTGAGTTGCTCGAAGGTGGCGCTGAGCTGAAAATCCGTGTGAGCTTCGACAAGGACGCCAAAACCGTCACCCTCGAAGACAACGGTATCGGCATGAACCGTGACGATGTGATCACCCACCTGGGGACCATCGCCAAATCGGGCACCGCCGATTTCATGAAGAATCTCTCGGGCGATCAGAAGAAAGATTCGCACCTGATCGGCCAGTTCGGTGTGGGCTTCTACTCTGCCTTCATCGTTGCCGACCAGGTTGACGTGTACAGCCGTCGCGCCGGCACTCCAGCCAGCGAAGGCGTGCACTGGTCGTCGAAAGGCGAGGGCGAGTTCGAAGTCGCCACCATCGACAAGCCAGAGCGCGGTACCCGCATCGTCCTGCACCTGAAAGCGGCTGAAGACGAGTTCGCCGATGGCTGGCGTCTGCGCAACATCATCAAGAAGTACTCCGACCACATCGCTTTGCCGATCGAGCTGCCGAAAGAAGCGGCTGCTGCCGAAGGCGAAGAGGCCCCTGCCGTTGAATGGGAAACCGTCAACCGCGCCAGCGCCCTGTGGACCCGTCCGCGCACTGAAGTGAAGGACGAGGAATACCAGGAGTTCTACAAACACATTGCTCACGACTTTGAAAACCCGCTGGCCTGGAGCCACAACAAGGTCGAAGGCAAGCTCGAGTACAGCTCACTGCTGTACGTGCCGGCCCGTGCACCGTTCGACCTGTACCAGCGTGAAGCGCCGAAAGGCCTGAAGCTGTACGTGCAGCGTGTGTTCGTGATGGACCAGGCAGAGTCGTTCCTGCCGCTGTACCTGCGCTTCATTAAAGGCGTGGTCGATTCCAACGACCTGTCGCTGAACGTGTCGCGGGAAATCCTGCAGAAAGACCCGATCATCGACTCGATGAAGTCGGCGCTGACCAAGCGTGTGCTGGACATGCTGGAAAAACTGGCGAAGAACGAGCCTGAGCAATACAAGGGCTTCTGGAAAAACTTCGGTCAGGTCATGAAAGAAGGCCCGGCAGAAGATTTCGCCAACAAAGAAAAAATTGCCGGTCTGCTGCGCTTCGCATCGACCCAGGGCGATGACGGCGAGCAGATCGTCGGTCTGGCTGACTACCTGGCCCGCGCCAAGGAAGGTCAGGACAAGATCTACTACCTCACCGGCGAAACCTACGCGCAGGTCAAGAACAGCCCGCACCTGGAAGTCTTCCGCAAGAAAGGCATCGAAGTGCTGCTGCTGACCGATCGCATCGACGAGTGGCTGATGAGCTACCTCAGCGAATTCGACGGCAAGACCTTTGTCGACGTGGCACGCGGTGACCTCGATCTGGGCAACCTGGACTCGGAAGAGGACAAGAAGGCTGCGCAAGAAGTCGCCAAGTCCAAAGAAGGTCTGGTTGAGCGTCTGAAAACCGCGCTGGGCGATTCGGTTGCCGAGGTTCGCGTATCCCATCGCCTGACCGACTCGCCAGCCATTCTGGCCATCGGAGAACAGGATCTGGGTCTGCAAATGCGCCAGATCCTCGAAGCCAGCGGCCAGAAAGTGCCGGATTCGAAGCCGATCTTCGAATTCAATCCAAGCCACCCGCTGATCGAGAAACTCGACGGCGAGCAGAGCGAAGAGCGTTTTGGCGACCTGTCGCACATTCTCTTCGATCAGGCAGCCCTGGCTGCCGGCGACAGCTTGAAGGATCCGGCCGCGTACGTGCGCCGTCTGAACAAGCTGCTGGTTGAACTGTCGGTTTAATCACGTTGTATAAAAACCCGCTTCGGCGGGTTTTTTCATTCTGGTGTTTACCCTTCAGGAGTCAGAAATGAGCCAAGTCACTGTACGTTCCGTGGTCTATCAGCTTGATGGCCAGCCTTATGAAGGTCGTCTGGCGTTCGACGCCGAGCACAAGGGCGCACGCCCGGGCCTGTTAATGGCGCCGAACTGGATGGGCGTCAGCGCCGGTGCCGAGGAGATCGCCAAGTCGGTCGCGGCCAAGGGCTACGTGGTGTTGATCGCTGACGTTTACGGCCAGGCTGTGCGCCCGCAGAACGCGGACCAGGCCGGCGCGGCGATGATGCCACTGAAGAACGACCGTGCATTGCTGCGCAAGCGCATGCAGGCAGCGTTCGAGCAGTTGCAGAAGCAGGGCGAAGCGGCGGTCGATACGTCGAAACTGGCAGTGTTCGGTTTCTGCTTCGGCGGTTGCTGTGCACTGGATCTGGCCCGTACTGGCGCCCCGGTGAAGGCTGCCGTGTCGTTCCACGGCACGCTGGATTCGCCGAACCCGGCGGACGCGAAGAACATCAAGGGCTCGGTGCTGGTGCTGCATGGCGCTGCCGATCCATTGGTGCCGAAAGAGCAGTTGCCGGCATTTGAAGACGAGATGAATGCGGCGAATGTGGATTGGCAGTTGCTGAGCTACGGTGGTGCGGTGCATTCGTTCACCGATCCGCATGCCAATGTACCGGGCAAGATGATGTACGACGCCAAGACCGCGAAGCGCGCGTTCAAGTCGATGCATGATTTGCTGGATGAAGTGTTCAAGGGCTAAAGCCTGAAAAGCAAAAGCCCCTCACCCTAACCCTCCCGAAACGTCGGACCGCCCGGAGGGAGAGGGGACTGATTGGGGGATGCTTGAGGGTTACGCCGACCTGAAAGTGTCTTGGTGAATCCATAATCGCCAAGATTTTTCAGGTCGATGTATGACGCAAGACACCTCGGTCGGCGCCCTCTCCCTCCGGGCGGTCCGACGTTTCGGGAGGGCTGGGGTGAGGGTGCTTTTCAGCGCGGCAACTCGATCCGTTCAACTTCCCCCGGCACCGTCGGCCAATCCCCGGCCGCCCATTTGCGTCGCGCTTCATCGATCACCGCCGGATCGCTCGCGACAAAATTCCAGTTGATCCGCCGTGGCCCGTCCAGCGGCGCGCCGCCGAACACCACTGCATGCACATCACTCTCGGCAAACAGGCTCATCTCTTCCCCGGCCGGCAACACCATCAGCGCATGCGGCTCGATCGTTTCGCCGTTCAACTGGGCATCACCACTGAGCACATAAATCGCCCGTTCCTCGTGCTCGGTCGGGATCAGCAGTGTCGTTGCTGTCTGCATCTTCACTTCGGCGTACAGCGTTGGAGAAAGCACTGGCACCGGCGATTCCAGACAAAAGCCTGAACCGGCAATCATGCGAATCTGCACGCCGAGGTTATCGCTGACCGGTAGCGTTGCCGCGGGGTGATGGCTGTAATGACCCGGGCCTTGCTCGTGGTCCTTGGGCGAAGCCAGCCAGATCTGCAAGCCGTGCATCGTGAAGCTCTGCTCCCACAACGGCTCGGGCGTGCGCTCGACGTGGGCGATGGCGCTGCCCGCAGTCATCCAGCTGACATCACCGGCGCTGACCACTTGATCGGAGCCGAGGCTGTCCTTGTGCTGGATCTGTCCTTGGAACAGGTAGGTGAGGGTCGACAGACCAATGTGCGGATGCTGTCGGATGTTCATGCCTTTGCCCGTCGGATAAACCGTCTCGAGCATGTGGTCGAAAAACACGAAAGGCCCGACGCTGCGGCATTTGGCTGACGGCAGCGGGCGCAGGATCGGCTGGCCTTCGACGTCTTCGGCGCGCGGGCGGATGATCAGAGGTTGCGTGTCCATGGTGCATTCCAGACTGAGCGGGTGATGCCAGAAGCATAACCCGCCGCTGGCGCGAGGGGGATTACTGGCTATCGAAGCCTTGCGGGGCGTGGGTTTCGATGCTGACGTCGGTCGTGGTCATCAGTTTGTGGATCGGGCAGCGGTCGGCCACTCGTAGCAACTCTTCGCGTTGCGCGTCAGTCAGCACGCCCTTGAGCGTGAGGGTGACGTGTAGCACGTATTTGCCTTTCTGTTCCTCGCTACTGTCACGTTTGACCTCGACACCGACGCCGGTCAGCGGGATGTCTTTCTTCTTCGCGTACATCTTCAAGGTCAGGGCCTTGCAAGCGCCAAGGGCCGCGTCGAAGTAGTCGTGCGGCTCAGGCGCGGTGCCTTCGCCACCGGCCGACTTCGGTACGTCGGCAAACAATTCGTGCTCGTCGATCTTTACGGTGTGACGAAAACCTTCGGCGGAGACGGTGTTGACGGTAACAGTCATGGCAACCTCACTGGCAGTAGGAAAAGTCGTGTGATCAAAAAAGACCTTGCAGTTATAGAGCATTCCCACAAGCACGCGTTCCACTTTCTCACGCCCTAATCTGTTGGACGAGTTGGGCAAGCCGCGCCAGGAATGACTGGCATAGGTGGAGAAATACCCGGAGCGCTTCATGATCGGCTCGGATGTTGTAGGCCAATTCAACAAACTTGGTCAGGAAATGCACAGCTTCACGCCGTTTTTCGATGCCTTGCCCGAAGACGTCGCGCGTAAAGTCGCCCGGGACAACTTCCTGGCGATATTGCCGCGAACAGCGCTCAAGTCCTGGAAAAGCCCCGCTGAATCGTTAATGCCAAGGGTTAGAAGTATCAAGGCCTTTTGATATCACCTTTTCGTCTTACGCAAATTTACGCTGGGCCGATACCTTCTAAGGCAACCAGCTGCAGGGTTGATGCAGCGCTTTTGGAAGGAACCAGAGTAATGAGTATCCGTAGTCTCAATATCGCGCCGCGTGCCGGCCTGGGTTTTGGTGTGCTGGCGCTGATGGTGTTTGCCCTGGGGGCGTTCGCCCTGCAGCAGATGTCGAACATGCGCGCGCAGTCTGATGAGGTTGATAACAACTGGCTGCCGAGCGTGATGGCGGTTGGCGAGATGAGTCAGGACATGCTGCGCCTGCGGGCGCTGACCATGCGCCTGCTGCTCAATCGCGATCCGCAGGCTCTGGAGCAGAATGTCACCAAGCTCAACGAGCTGCGCAGTGTGTTGAGTGAGGCCCAGCAACGCTATGACGTGTTGATTGTGTTGCCCGAGGAGCGAAGTCTGTTTGATCGCTTCAAGGTCGCCGAGCACAAGTATCTGGAGCTGCAGGCGCAGGTCATGACGTTGTCGGCGCAGAACCGGGTGGAGGAGGCGGCGGCAATTCTCAACGGCCAGATGAGTCCGTTGGCGGACGACATCGCTGTGACCTTGCGCGACCTGGTCGAGCTGAACAAGCACAACGCTAATCTCGCGACCGAAGCAGCGCGGTTGGTGTTTATCAATTCGCGGGTGTGGGTCGGTGTGATGATCGGCATCACCGCGCTGATCACCATCGGTCTGGCGCTGCTGCTGACCCGCAGCATTGTCCTGCCGCTGGCGCAATCGCTGGGTGTGGCGCAAGTGGTGGCCGGTGGCGATCTGACGGGCGATATCAGTATTTCCGGCAAGGACGAACCGGCGCGGCTGCTGCAGGCGCTGAAAAGCATGCAACACAATTTACGCGACACTATCCGTCAGATTTCCGAGTCGTCCAGTCAACTGGCGTCGGCCTCGGAGGAACTCAGTTGCGTCACCGAAGACGCCACGCGCGGGCTGCATCAGCAGAGCCTGGAGATCGAGCAGGCCGCGACAGCGGTCAATCAGATGACCGCTGCAGTGGAAGAGGTGGCGAGCAATGCGGTGGCGACTTCCGAGGCATCGCGCGAGTCTGACCGCATTGCCCAGCATGGGCGCGAGCAGGTCAAGCAGACCGTGACGTCAATCGAATCCCTGGCCGAGGATGTCACGTCCAACGCCACGCAGGTGGAAGACCTGGCGCAGAAGGTTCATGGCATCAGCAAGGTGCTGGACGTGATCCGTTCGATTGCCGAACAGACCAATCTGCTGGCGCTGAACGCCGCGATTGAAGCGGCGCGTGCCGGGGATGCGGGGCGTGGTTTTGCGGTGGTGGCCGATGAGGTGCGGGCGCTGGCGCATCGTACCCAGCAGTCGACCCAGGAAATCGAGCAGATGATCGGCGGCATTCGGCAGGGTACTGATTCGGCGGTGAGCTCGATGCAGCAGAGCAACATTCGTGCGCATTCGACCCTGGAGTTGGCGAAGGCAGCGGGTATGGCGCTGGAGGAGATCGCCTCGGCGTTCACCTTGATCAACGAGCGCAACCTGGTGATCGCCAGCGCCTCGGAGGAGCAGGCGGCGGTGGCGCGGGAGGTGGACCGCAATCTGATGAACATCCGCGATCTGGCGATGCAGACGTCGGCGGGGGCCAATCAGACCAGCGCGGCGAGTCAGGAACTGTCGCGGCTGGCGGTGGATTTGAACAATATGGTGGCGAAGTTTTCGGTCTGAGCGGTGCTATACCCTGTAGGAGTGAGCCTGCTCGCGATTGCTGTCTGACATTCACTGCATGTGTTGTCTGACAGTCCGCTATCGCGAGCAGGCTCACTCCTACAGGTCTTGCATCCATTTCCGGTTGGATTGCAGGCACAAAAAAGCCCCGCATTGGCGGGGCTTTTCGTTGTTGCGTCGGATCAGCTGCCTTTAACGGTTTTGCCGTTGACCGTGCCGTCCTGGAGCATGATGTTGTACTCCTTGCCGTCGGTTTCAACTTGTTGCAGGCGAACCAGCAGGTAATCCCAGTCCTTGGCGAACCACAGGACGGTGATGCGCTTGCTTTGTGTCGGATCGCGCACGCGCTCGACTTTGATCGCGTCGATCTTGCCGGCTTTCGTTTCGACTTTTTCGGTACCCAGTACGCGGAAGTCGTAGGTATCGACATCGCCGCCGTCGACCACTTGATAGCTCATGGTCTTCTTGCCGGACGCCAGGTCGTGTTGCAGTGCCAGTTGATACGTGGACTTGTCGACCATGCCGCGGTTGAGTGGAACCTTGACCGCGTCACCACGATCGATACCGGTGACCATCTTGGCGTTCCAGTCGAAATCCAGGTCAGACTTCTTGGCCTTGCCCAAACCACCCCGTTCGAAGTGGTAGGACTGTGGCAGCAACGTGTCCTTGTCGACGGTCAGGGTGCTTTCTTCGGTCAGGTTGGCGATCATCATCGACGCCTTGAAGCTGAGTTTCCAGACGCCGTTGGCTTCCTTGGTCAGGCTGCGTTCGGCGGTGCCGCTCATGGGCAACTGCTTCCAGTCGGCGGTGTAGCTGGCGGAGAACGGTTGAAGGTCTGCCGCCTGCGCGAAGGGCAGGGCGAGCAAGGCGCAAGCGAAAAGCAGGGCGCGACGCATAAAATCTCCTAGTGTCGAATCAAGTGGCCGCTGGCCGCGAGTAACTGGCCATCCAGTAAAGCACCTTGCTCACCGAGTGCCAGTCGCCCTTCGGCAAACCAGCGTACAGCCATCGGGTAGATCAGGTGTTCCTGAACATGGACTCGCTGCGCCAGACTCTGCGGCGTGTCGTGCAACTCTACCGGTAATACTGCCTGTACGACCAGTGGTCCGCCATCGAGTTCCTCGGTGACGAAGTGCACTGAGCAGCCGTGCTCGGCGTCGCCGGCCTCCAGCGCGCGCTGATGAGTGTGTAACCCTTTGTATTTGGGCAGCAGCGACGGGTGGATATTGAGCAGGCGACCCTGGTAGTGGCGAACGAAATCAGCGCTGAGAATGCGCATGAAGCCGGCCAGTACCACGAGTTTCGGTTTGAATTCGTCGATCAGTTCGATCAGGGCAGCATCGAAGGCCTCGCGACCTTCGAATGCCTTGTGATCCAGCGAGCGGGTGGCGATACCCGCGTCACTGGCGCGTTGCAGGCCGTAGGCGTCGACGCGGTTGGAAATCACCGCAGCGATGCGGACCGGGCTGTCGCCGGTCCGCGTGCTGTCGATCAGAGCCTGCAAGTTACTGCCGGTGCCGGACAACAGCACCACGACATCACAGGTTGCGGACATTAATGAGCCTTAAGGTTCTGCAGATCAACCTGAGCTGCACCTTCGGCGGCAGCGGCGATCTGGCCGATGACCCAAGGCTGTTCGCCAGCGTCGCGCAGGGTCTTCAGAGCAACGTCTACGTGCTCCTGAGCCACGCAGATCACCATGCCGACGCCGCAGTTCAGCACGCGGTGCATTTCGGTTTCGTCGACGTTGCCTTGCTCTTGCAGCCAGTCGAAGACGGCCGGGCGAGTCCAGCTGGCCACGTCAACCACGGCCTGAGCACCTTTTGGCAGAACGCGCGGGATGTTGTCCAGCAGGCCGCCACCGGTGATGTGGGCCATGGCTTTGACCGCGCCGGTGTCTTTGATCAGCTTGAGCAGCGGCTTCACGTAGATGCGGGTCGGGGCCATCAGCAGGTCGGTCAGTGGTTTGCCGTCGAGCTGGATGTTTTCGATGTCGGCGCCGGACACTTCGATGATCTTGCGGATCAGCGAGTAGCCGTTGGAGTGCGGGCCGGACGATGGCAGGGCGATCAGCGCGTCACCGGTGGCGACTTTCGAGCCGTCGATGATTTCAGCCTTTTCCACCACGCCGACGCAGAAACCGGCCAGGTCGTAGTCTTCGCCTTCGTACATGCCAGGCATTTCAGCGGTTTCACCGCCGACCAGCGAGCAACCGGACAGTTCGCAGCCGGCGCCGATGCCGGTTACAACCTGGGCTGCGGTGTCGACATTCAGTTTGCCGGTGGCGTAGTAATCGAGGAAGAACAGTGGCTCTGCGCCGCAAACGACGAGGTCGTTGACGCACATGGCAACCAGGTCGATGCCGATGCTGTCGTGCTTGTTCAGGTTCAGCGCCAGGCGCAGCTTGGTGCCGACGCCGTCGGTACCGGAAACCAGCACAGGCTGCTTGTAGCCGGCCGGGATTTCGCAGAGGGCGCCGAAACCGCCCAGGCCGCCCATGACTTCCGGGCGCGCAGTGCGCTTGGCGACGCTCTTGATGCGTTCGACCAATGCTTCACCGGCGTCGATGTCTACACCGGCGTCCTTGTAGCTCAGGGAGGGTTGCTTGCTCATGATCCAGGCCTTTAGGGGAGGGGATTCAGGGGTAACGACCGAGTTCAGCGGGAACGCCAAAACCGGTGGGGCGATAGCCTCACGCGAATTTCGGGGTGCCCGGCTGTTGCCGGTCTGCGAAGGCGCGCGATTTTATCAGGCTTGAGGGGCAGCGGCCATCCTTGCGCCGACGGGCAGAGACATAATCGACCGAATTTTTTTGCAATTGTGCTGACTGGGTGCCTGTATAAGGTGTGCCGATTAACCGTCTATCGTTATCACTGTGCAAAAACTTACCGCTACCGTGTGAATGTTTTGCGATGGCAGATTGTCACAGCCTTGCTTAACCGGTTCACGCGGCCTGTTCCAGCCGCTCCTGTCGACGGGAATTTTCCATGCGTTTTTGTAAATTGTTGGTTGTGGGTTGTTTGTCTGTGGTCAGCCTGGCGAGTCACGCCGAAAACCTCAAAGGTCTCTATCAAGTACGCCAGCCGGTCAGCAGCCAGGCACCCGAAGAGCGTGATCGCGCCACACAGGCTGCGCTGGATACGCTGGTGTTGCGTCTGACCGGCGACCCGAAGGCGCCGCAGAGCCCGGGTCTGGCGGCGATTCGCAAGGATCCGCAACAGATCATCAGCCAGTTCGGTTTCGATGCCGGGCCGCCGGAAGTGCTGAAAGTCGATTTCGATCCGGCCACCACCGAGCAGGCGCTGCGTCGCGCGGGGCTGTCGTTGTGGGGCGCGAGTCGACCGTCGATCCTGAGCTGGTGGCTGAACGATTCGACTGAAGGTTCGAGCCTGGTCGGTGACGGTCAGGCCGCTGCTGCGCCGTTGCGTGCGGCGGCCCAGCATCGTGGTCTGCCGTTGCGCTTGCCTCTGGCGGATCTGAGTGAACAACTGGTGGCCACCGCGCCGGTGCTGGACGGCACCGATCCTGCGCCGTTGCACGGGGCTTCGGAGCGTTACGGCGCGGATGCCTTGCTGGCGGTGCATGCGCACGAAGAAGGTGGGCAGTGGCAGGCCAAATGGCATCTGTGGCTGGGCGATCAAAAAGAGGCCGGCAGCGTGCAGGGCGCTGATCAGGCTGCAGTGGCCGATGCGGTGATGCTGGCGGTGGCCGAGCGTCTGGCGCCGAGGTTTGTTGCCAAGCCTGGGGTGTCGGGTCAACAGACCCTGGAAGTGCAGGGCATGAATCTTGAGCATTATGCCGCGCTGCTGCGGTTACTCGAACCATTCGGTGTGCGTCTGCAAAGTGTCGAGGGTGATCGCATCGTGTATCGGGTCAGCGGCAGCGCCGATCAGTTGCGCGCGCAATTGTCGCTGGCGAAGTTGCAGGAGTTGCCGGCTGAAGCGCCGGCACTGGTGGCGCCACCACAACCGGCCGTTGCCGGTTCTGCGCCGGTTGTCGCTGCGGCCCCGGCACCTGTGGCGCCATCGTTGCGGTTTCGCTGGTAAGTCTTTCTTTATATATAAGCAACAGGAGTGGTACATGGCCGATTCGCGGCGTTGGTTCTGGCTCGGTGGGGTAGTCCTGCTTTGCGCGTTTGTCTGGTTGCTGCACCCGATCCTCACGCCGTTTCTGGTGGCGTTGCTGCTGGCGTATCTGTTCGATCCGCTGGTGGATCGCCTTGAGCGACTCGGCCTGTCGCGCACTTGGGGCGTGATCGCGGTGTTTGCCTTGTTCACGTTGATCGTCACGACCCTGTTGCTGGTGTTGGTGCCGATGCTCGCCAAGCAGTTGCTGCGTTTGTATGAACTGGCGCCGCAGATGCTCGACTGGCTGCAGCACACCGCATTGCCGTGGGCGCAGTCGAAACTGGGCTTGTCGGACGGCTTCTGGAAGTTCGACAAGGTCAAGTCAGCGATCAGCGAGCACATGGGCCAGACCACCGACATCGTCAGTGTGGTGTTGAGTCAGGCGACAGCTTCAAGCCTGGCGCTGATTGGCTGGCTGGCGAACCTGGTGCTGATTCCTGTGGTGAGCTTTTACCTGCTGCGCGACTGGGACGTGATGATGGCCAAGATTCGCAGCCTGTTGCCGCGCGATCGCGAAGAAACCATCGTCTCATTGGCTGGCGAATGTCACGAGGTGCTAGGTGCGTTCGTGCGCGGGCAATTGCTGGTCATGCTGGCGCTGGGTGTGATCTACGCCGCAGGCCTGATGATCGTCGGTCTGGAGTTGGGGCTGTTGATCGGCCTGATCGCGGGACTGGCAGCGATCGTGCCGTACATGGGCTTCGTGATCGGGATTGGCGCGGCACTGATTGCCGGGTTGTTCCAGTTCGGTGGCGATCTGTATCCGATGATCGGGATTGTCGCGGTGTTCATGGTGGGGCAGGCCCTGGAAGGCATGGTGCTGACGCCACTGCTGGTGGGCGACCGGATCGGTCTGCATCCGGTGGCGGTGATCTTCGCGATTCTGGCCGGTGGCGAGCTGTTCGGTTTCACCGGTGTCTTGCTGGCATTGCCGGTGGCGGCGGTAATCATGGTGCTGGTGCGTCACGTGCACGATTTGTACAAGGACTCTGATATCTACAGCGGGGTCGACGACCCCGAGTTGTAGCCTCATCGCGGGCGGCCCGGTATTGCACCGGGTTGGCCCGTGTTTTGCGGTGAGTTTGTTCGGCGCCGCGTCAGAGAAACTGTCATAAAACCAGCGCGTTAACGCAAACCTTTGATTTTGCTTGGGGTCTGTCGCATTGTGCGCTCAGCTTCACGGGTATAAACTTCGCAAACTTTACACAGAGGCCACTAACGGTTCCTTGAGAACTGTTCAGTCAGCATGAAACCGATTCAGCTGCCCCTAGGTGTGCGTCTGCGTGACGACGCCACCTTCATCAACTACTACCCAGGCGCCAATGCCGCTGCACTCGGCTATGTCGAGCGCCTATGCGAAGCCGACGCTGGCTGGACCGAAAGCCTGATCTATCTGTGGGGCAAGCATGGCGTAGGACGTACGCATCTGTTGCAGGCTGCGTGTCTGCGTTTCGAGCAGATGGGTGAGCCGGCAGTGTATCTGCCGTTGGCCGAGTTGATGGATCGCGGCATCGAAATTCTCGACAACCTTGAACAGTACGAGCTGGTCTGCCTGGATGACTTGCAGGTGATTGCCGGCAAGCCGGACTGGGAAGAGGCGATGTTTCATCTGTTTAACCGTCTGCGTGACAGCGGTCGGCGCCTGCTGATCGCCGCGTCCACCTCGCCGCGCGAGCTGCCGGTCAAACTGGCCGACCTCAAATCACGCCTGACCCTGGCGCTGATCTTCCAGATGCGACCGCTTTCTGATGAAGACAAATTGCGCGCGCTGCAGTTGCGCGCTTCGCGTCGCGGTCTGCACCTGACCGATGAGGTCGGTCATTTTATTTTGACCCGCGGTACCCGCAGCATGAGTGCATTGTTCGACTTGCTCGAACAACTGGATCAGGCCTCGTTGCAGGCGCAGCGCAAGCTCACAATTCCGTTCCTCAAAGAAACTCTCGGTTGGTAGTCCAGCCCTTGAAATACGCGGCTTGCAGCCGGTTTCGACATATTTCAGGCGCCAGAAAATCCGCTTTTCCGCACCGTGTGCAGACCGCGTATCGATTCAAATGGGCTTAAGCGCTTAGATGTAAACGAGAAACCGGGAAGTCACAAAAAGATCGATTGAATTTGCAAATGAGGCTGATAGCGGGCATAGTCTCGGCTTCTTTACAACTTCAGCCACGGTCGTGCCCATGCTAAATCGCTTCGCACCCCTCGTGCCTCTCGCACTCGTCACCCTGTTGTTCGGTTGCGCTGCTCATTCTCCAGTTCAAGAGCAGCCTCAACAGGTTAAAAATTCTGCTACTGCCCAGTCTTCCGTTATTTATCAGGAAGAGCTGGCTACTGAAAAAGAACTCGCCGATTTCAACGGCAAGAAGCCTTACGAGCTTCCGGTTCTGGCCGACAGCATCCTCGAACGCGGCATGTCCCTGATCGGTACCCGTTACCGTTTCGGCGGTACCTCTGAAGCCGGTTTCGACTGCAGCGGTTTCATCGGTTACCTGTTCCGCGAAGAAGCCGGCATGAATCTGCCGCGCTCCACCCGCGAAATGATCAATGTGGATGCCCCGCTGGTCTCGCGCAGCAATCTGGAGCCGGGTGATCTGCTGTTCTTCGCCACCAATGGTCGTCGCGGTCGTGTAAGTCACGCCGGGATCTACCTGGGCGACAACCAGTTCATTCACTCCAGCAGTCGTCGCAGCGGCGGTGTTCGCATCGACAGCCTGGGTGACAGCTACTGGAGCAAGACCTTCATCGAAGCCAAGCGCGCCCTCGCGATGGCGCCGACCGTGGTCACCGCTCGCAAGTGATTCCCCCGTTGTCGCCACGTCCGTGGCGACCAAAACGGCCCTCGGCAACGGAGTAGACCTAGACTTTACAAGGTGAAGTTAAAGTCTTACTTGAAGTTTGTCGTATAGCCGCTAGAATCCTGTATCTATATTGATGGCAAACCGCCTGCGTGCTCCGCAGGCGGTTTTGTTTTCTGTCCATTCGGCAGAGAAAGCCGCAGCCAGATCAGGATGTTCTGCTTATGACGATGTCGGCCCGCCTTGCTTTGATCTTCTTCGCAGCGCTGCTCAGCGCCTGCGCCAGTCGCACACCGCCGCCTGCGCCCGTCGTACGCGCCCCGGTGGTGTTCGGACCTTCCCAATCATTCTCCCCCGCTGCTGAAGACGTGCTGTTTCGCGCGCTCGGCCTGGTTGGTACACCTTACCGCTGGGGTGGCAACACGCCTGATTCGGGGTTCGACTGCAGTGGTCTGATCGGTTTTGTTTACCGCGACGCGGCCGGTATCAATCTGCCTCGCTCGACGCGTGAGCTGATCGTGATGCAGGCGCCGAACGTTGGCAAAGAAGGCTTGCAGACCGGAGATCTGATCTTCTTCGCCACCAATGGCGGCTCGCAAGTCAGCCATGCAGGGATCTACGTCGGGGAAGGGCGCTTCGTGCATGCGCCGGCAACCGGCGGCACGGTGAAGCTCGATAGTCTGTCGAAGGCGTATTGGCAGAAAGCCTATCTGAGTGCCAAGCGGGTGTTGCAGCCTGAGCATCTGGCGCATAACCCTTAGTCGCTGAAATCCAATGTGGGAGCGGGCTTGCTCGCGAATGCGGTGTGTCATTCAACTACGATGTTGATGACCTGACGCTTTCGCGAGCAAGCCCGCTCCCACATTTGTTATGTGTTGGGCGCTAAATTATTTGGCGGACGACACCCGCCACACCTTGTTGCCCACATCATCGGCCACCAGCAAGCCACCTTGCTGGTCGATCACCACGCCCACCGGGCGACCCAACGCGTTCTCATCCTTGTCGAGGAAGCCGGTCAGCACATCCACCGGTGCCCCGTTTGGCTTGCCTGCCGCGAACGGTACGAAAATCACTTTATAGCCACTGTGCGGTTTGCGGTTCCATGAACCGTGCTGGCCGATGAACGCGCCTTGCTGGAATTGCGCCGGCAAGCTGTTGCCTTCGGCGAAAGTCAGGCCCAGGGAGGCGGTGTGTGGGCCTACGGCGTAGTCCGGCGCGATGGCCTTGGCCACCAGGTCTAGGTTTTGCGGTTTGACGCGCACATCCACGTGTTGGCCGTAATAGCTGAACGGCCAGCCATAGAAGCCGCCGTCCTTGACCGACGTGATGTAGTCCGGCACCAGGTCGCTGCCGATTTCGTCGCGCTCGTTGACCGCCGTCCACAGTGCGCCGGTGGTAGGTTCCCACGCGAGACCGTTGGGGTTGCGAATGCCCGAGGCGAAGATCCGGTGGTTGCCGGTGGCGCGATCCACTTCCCAGATCGCCGCGCGACCTTCCTCTTTATCCAGCCCGTTTTCGCCAACGTTGCTGTTCGAGCCGACGGTGACGTACAACTTGCTGCCGTCCTTGCTGGCGATGACGTTCTTGGTCCAGTGATGGTTCAGAGTGCCGCCTGGCAGGTCGGTGACTTTGATCGGCTGGGTCTTGATCTCGGTAGCGCCCGGCTCGTAGTGGAAGCGCAGCAGGCGATCGGTGTCAGCGACGTACAAATCGTTGCCGACCAGGGTCATGCCGAACGGCGAATTGAGATTCTGCAGAAACACCGTGCGGGTCTCGGCCACGCCGTCGTGGTCGGCATCGCGCAGCAGAGTGATGCGATTCGGGCTCGGCACACCAGCGCCGGCCTTGCCCATGACTTTCTTCATCACCCAGCCGCGAATGCCGCTGCTGTCGTCAGGCTTGGGCGGGGCGTTGGTTTCCGCCACCAGCACGTCGCCGTTGGGCAGCACGTAGAGCCAGCGCGGATGGTCGAGGCCTTCGGCAAACGCTGCGACTTGCGTACCGGCCGCTGCGGTCGGTTTGCCGCCCGCAGGCCAGCCGACCGCCGGTGCGATATTCACTGTCGGGATCAGAGTGTTGTTGGGTTCGGGCAGTTTCGGTGACGGACCGGTGCCGTCGGAAACTTGCAGGCTGGAGGACTCACCGCAGGCGGCGAGTCCTCCGGCGAGGGCGATGACGAGAGCGAGTTGGGTTTTGCGCATTACTGATCTTCCCTATGAATGCATGCCTAATCATAGAGGAGCCTGCGCACCCGATGGTTCAACCGCTCAGCCACGGGCCTCTTTGAACAGCACGGCAATGCCGGGATGGTAGTTGCCCGCTTCGCTGCGCAACTTGCGGTAGGCGTAGGGGAAATACCAGGCGACCGCGCAGCAGTGTTCCTTTTGCAGGTCGTCGACCATGTCTTGCAGCTCTTCGGGGCTGGCGCTGTGCTGGGCCTTTTGCGGGGCGACGAACAGGCAGCCGAGCTTGAGGTCGCTGGCAAAGCTGATGCGTTTGGCATCGCTGGTGATGTCCTGCAAGGCCTGGGTCAGGTTGAGGTTGTTGACTCGCGGCCAGCGCTGGGTGGCCTGGAGGTAGGCGCGGTCTTCGGCGCCGGCGAGGAACAGGTCGGCGCGGGCATTGCGCTCGCCGTCCTCGTTCTGCTTGCGGGTGGTGGTGTCGCAAAGGGTCACCAGCTCGGCCATCCATGCCGCAGCGGAGAGCAATCCGAGATTGGCTTTCTCGTCATGCCAGTAAGGCGTGTCGTTGTCGCCGCGCACGGCGTTGTAGCGGTCGATACAGTCAAACCAGCGTTCAAGCATCGGGCGCAGGAATTCCAGGCGCGGGTTGCTGATGATCATGCCTTGCATCGTAATCATCCTTATTGTTGTGATGGGCTTTTTCGAGAAAAGCATGGCTCTTTGATATCATTTGTAACAGTGTGGCACAAGATTGGCGCCAGATAATTGATCGGCGGCAGTTATTCGCCCGACGGCCGCCTCTTTAATTGACGCTCCACCCCCAACCCTCTAACCTTCGCGGCTTGTTTCAGGTGCTCTGTGACGTGTGTCGACAGAGTGAAACAGGGAAGCCGGTGAGGGTTGTCTTCAGGCGAAGAACGATCACGATCCCGGCGCTGCCCCCGCAACGGTAAATGAGTAAAAGCTGCACATTCAGCCACTGCCTCGAAAGATGCGGGAAGGCGTGCAGCCAGGCGATGCGCCGCTCATGAGCCCGGAGACCGGCCTGATCCATCCAGCGGCATCACGGTGGGCGATGCCAGGCTTTTTGCCGTCTATTCTTGTGCCCGCCCGCCGTTACCCAGCCTCAACGGAGAGCTCCCCCATGACCGATTCCCCCGAGCGTGACGAACGCCATCTGGCGCGTATGCAGCGCAAAAAAGCCGTGATCGACGAACGCATCGCCAACTCGCCTGACGAGTGCGGCCTGGTGCTGGTGCTGACCGGCAATGGCAAAGGCAAAAGCAGCTCGGCGTTCGGCATGCTCGCTCGCGCCATGGGCCACGGCATGCAGTGCGGCGTGGTGCAGTTCATCAAGGGCCGCAACAGCACCGGCGAAGAACTGTTCTTCCGCCGTTTCCCGGAGCAAGTGCGCTTTCACGTGATGGGCGAGGGCTTCACCTGGGAAACCCAGGATCGTCAGCGCGACATCGCCGCCGCCGAAGCCGCGTGGGCAGTGTCCCGTGAGCTGTTGCGCGATCCGTCGATCGGCCTGGTGGTGCTGGATGAACTGAACATCGCCCTCAAGCATGGCTACCTCGACCTGGATCAGGTGCTCAGCGATTTGCAGGCGCGTCCGCCGATGCAGCACGTGATCGTCACCGGTCGCGCGGCCAAGCCGGAAATGATCGAGATGGGTGACACCGTCACCGAAATGGGCATGCTCAAACACGCCTTCCAGGCCGGCATCAAAGCGCAGAAAGGCGTCGAACTTTGAATCAACCACGTCACTGCCCGGCGGTGCTGATTGCCGCGCCGGCCTCCGGTCAGGGCAAGACCACGGTCACTGCCGCGCTTGCTCGATTACATCGCAATCAGGGACGTAAAGTGCGCGTCTTCAAGTGCGGCCCGGACTTTCTCGACCCGATGATTCTCGAACGCGCCAGCGGTGCGCCGGTGTATCAACTGGACATGTGGATGGTCGGCGAACAGGAAAGTCGACGCCTGCTGTGGGAAGCCGCCGCCGAGGCCGATCTGATCCTGATCGAAGGCGTGATGGGCCTGTTCGACGGCACGCCATCGAGCGCCGATCTGGCGCGGCATTTTGGTGTGCCGGTACTCGGTGTGATCGACGGCACGGCGATGGCGCAGACCTTTGGTGCGTTGGCGCTGGGTTTGGCGAAGTATCAGCCGGACCTGCCGTTTGCCGGCGTGCTGGCCAATCGTGTCGGCACCTTGCGCCATGCGCAATTGCTGGAAGGCAGTCTCACGGAAGGTCTGCGCTGGTACGGCGCGTTGTCGCGCGAGACTGGCATCGAACTGCCGAGCCGCCATCTCGGCCTGGTGCAGGCCAGCGAACTGAATGACCTCGATGTGCGTCTCAACGCCGCTGCCGACGCACTGGCCAGTAGTTGCGAGGTAGCGCTGCCGCCAGCGGTTGAGTTCGCCGCGCCTGACGTCATCGCTGTCGAGCCGCTGCTGAAGGATGTGCGCATTGCCGTTGCGCGTGATGAGGCGTTTGCCTTCACCTATGGCGCGAGTCTCGATCTGTTGCGGGCGATGGGCGCCGAGTTGAGTTTCTTCTCGCCGATTCGCGATATGCAATTACCTGAAGCGGACAGCTTGTATCTGCCCGGTGGTTATCCGGAATTGCATCACCTTGCGTTGTCGCAAAACACCGAGATGCTCGATGCGATTCGTGCCCATCATGCGGCAGGGAAACCGTTGCTCGCTGAGTGTGGCGGGATGCTGTATTTGCTCGATTCGTTGACGGATGTTGAAGGCGCGCGTGCTGAACTGGTCGGGTTGCTCAAGGGCGACGCGGTGATGCAAAAGCGTCTGGCGGCGTTGGCGTTGCAGGCGGTGGATCTGCCGGAAGGTTCGTTGCGTGGGCACACTTATCATCATTCGCTGACCACCACCGAGCTGACGCCGATTGCTCGAGGGCTGAGCCCGAATGGTGGGCGCGGCGCCGAGGCGGTTTATCGGGAAGGGCGGATGACGGCTTCTTATGTGCACTTCTATTTTCCGTCGAATCCTGCGGCTGTCGCTGCACTGTTTGCGCCGCCCCTTGAGGACGCTATCGCGAGCAGGCTCACTCCTACATTAGTGGGCGATGGTGTGCCTGACGAAACGCAATCCCCTGTAGGAGCGAGCCTGCTCGCGATGGGGCCATGACCGACAACGCATTCTCCGAAGCCGAGCGCCAAGCGGTCTATAAAGCCATCGCCGAACGCCGCGACATGCGCCACTTCATCGGTGGGGTGGTTGAGCCCGAGTTGCTGCGCCGACTTCTGGAAGCCGCGCATCAGGCCCCAAGCGTCGGCCTGATGCAGCCCTGGCGCTTCATTCGTATCAGCGACCGAGCTTTACGTGGCCAGATCCAGAACCTCGTCGAAGAAGAACGCATCCGCACCGCTGAAGCGCTCGGCGAGCGCAGCGACGAGTTCATGAAGCTCAAGGTTGAAGGCATCAATGATTGCGCCGAAGTGCTGGTCGCGGCGCTGATGGACGATCGTGAAAAACACATTTTCGGTCGTCGCACATTGCCGGAAATGGACATGGCGTCGTTGTCCTGCGCGATCCAGAACCTGTGGCTGGCGTCCCGTGCCGAAGGACTGGGCATGGGCTGGGTCTCGCTGTTCGACCCGCAGGCACTGGCCGATCTGCTGCAACTGCCGGCCGGGGCCAAGCCGTTGGCGGTGTTGTGCCTGGGCCCGGTCAAGGAATTCTATCCGGCGCCGATGCTGGTACTCGAAGGGTGGGCGCAAGCGCGTCCGCTCAATGAGTTGCTGTATGAAAATTATTGGGGAGTGAGTCAATGAGTGTGGCGTTGTTGAGTGTCGCCGCAGTCGCGCTGGATGCGCTGCTGGGTGAACCGAAACGCTGGCATCCGCTGGTGGCGTTCGGCAATTTTGCCGGACGCATCGAGCGACGTTTCAATGCGGGCGGCCGTGGCTGGCGCAGTCACGGGGTCACCGCGTGGGTGATTGCGGTGCTGCCGCTGACCTTGCTCGCCACCGCGTTTTCCTGGGCGCCCTACGTGGGCTGGATTGTCGAGATTCTTGCGCTGTATTGCGCCCTCGGCATGCGCAGCCTTGGCGAGCACGTCGAGCCTGTGGCCAAAGCCCTGCGCAGTGATGATCTGGAAGAGGCGCGCAAGCGCGTCGGTTATCTGGTCAGCCGTCAGACCAGTGAACTGGACAGCACCGCCGTCGCACGCGCCGCCACCGAATCGGTGCTGGAAAACGGCAGTGATGCAGTGTTCGCCGCGCTGTTCTGGTTTGTCGTGGCCGGTGCGCCAGGCGTGGTGCTCTATCGCTTGAGCAATACACTCGACGCAATGTGGGGTTATCGCAACGAACGCTTCGAGCGGTTCGGCTGGTGCGCGGCAAAAATCGACGACGTGCTCAACTACATTCCTGCACGACTGGTGGCGCTGACCTACGCGCTGCTGGGCAACACCCGGCTCGCCTGGAAATGCTGGCGCACCCAGGCGCCGCAATGGGACAGCCCCAACGCAGGTCCAGTGATGGCCGCTGGTGCCGGTGCGTTGAATGTCGAGTTGGGCGGTCCGGCGATCTATCACGGTGAACTGCACGAGCGTCCGCAACTGGGCGCAGGCGCGCCGGCGGATGCCGATTCGATTGATCGCGGCTGGCAATTGGTCCAGCGCGGGGTATGGTTATGGCTGCTGATTCTCTGCGTGGGGGCTGAATTCTATGCTTGAGCACGGTGGCCGGCTGCGCAAGGCGGCACTCGAATACGGGATTGCCGAGGCCGACTGGCTCGACCTGTCCAGTGGCCTGGCGCCGTGGCCATTTGCGGTGCCGGAGATTCCGTTGCGTGCCTGGGCACGGTTGCCGGAAACCGACGACGGACTGGAGCAGGCCGCGTGCGATTACTACGGCGCCTCCCAGGTGCTGCCGGTAGCCGGTTCGCAGATGGCGATCCAGTTGCTGCCGCGTCTGCGCCGCGCCGGCAAGGTCGGCGTTTTGTCGCCGTGTTATGCCGAGCACGCCGAAGCCTGGCGCCGCAGCGGCTACATCGTGCGCGAAGTGCTGGAGCAGGAAGTCGAATTCTTTCTCGACAGCCTCGACGTGCTGGTGGTGGTCAACCCGAACAATCCCACCGGCCTGAGCCTGACGCCGGCGCGGCTGCTCGACTGGCACGCGCGGCTGGCCCAGCGTGGCGGCTGGCTGGTGGTCGATGAAGCGTTCATGGACAACACGCCGCACCTGAGTCTGGCGTCGTACACCCATCAGGTCGGCTTGGTCGTGTTGCGCTCGTTTGGCAAGTTTTTCGGTCTGGCCGGCGTGCGCCTGGGCTTTGTGCTGGCCGAACGCAAGCTGCTCAGATTGCTCGCCGAACAGGTCGGGCCATGGGCGGTCAGCGGGCCGACACGGGTGCTCGGGCAAACCTGCCTGCAAGACACCGAAGCGCACACCCGCCAGCGCATTCGCAGCGACGAGGCCAGTGAACGCCTGGCACGGCTGCTGGAGCGCTACGGCTTCAAACCCCAGGGCGGTTGCGCGCTGTTTCAGTGGCTGATCACCGAACACGCGCCTGCGTTGCACGAATTCATGGCCCGACGCGGCATCCTCCTGCGCATCTTCACCCACAACAGCAGTCTGCGTTTTGGCCTGCCCGCCAACGCGGCTGAAGAAGCGCGTCTCGAACAAGCGCTGCAAGCCTTTGCCAAGGAATCGACATGACCACCCTGATGGTGCAGGGCACCACTTCCGACGCCGGTAAAAGCACGCTGGTGACGGCGCTGTGCCGCTGGGCCACCCGTCAGGGCGTGGCGGTGGTGCCGTTCAAACCACAGAACATGGCGCTCAACAGCGCAGTGACCGCTGACGGCGGCGAGATCGGTCGCGCGCAAGCGGTGCAGGCGCAAGCTGCGCACCTCGAACCGCACACCGACATGAACCCGGTGCTGCTCAAGCCCAACAGTGACACCGGCGCACAAGTGATCATCCATGGCCGTGCCGTCACCAGCATGAACGCCGTGGCTTATCACGACTACAAAGCCATCGCCATGCAAGCGGTGCTGGCTTCGCACGAGCGGCTCAGCGCGGCGTATCCATTGGTGATGGTCGAAGGCGCAGGTTCGCCAGCGGAGATCAATCTGCGTGTCGGGGACATCGCCAACATGGGCTTTGCCGAGGCGGTGGATTGCCCGGTGCTGCTGATCGCCGACATCAATCGCGGCGGGGTATTTGCGCATCTGGTCGGCACCCTTGAGTTGCTGTCGCCGAGCGAACAGGCACGGGTCAAAGGTTTCATCATCAACCGTTTTCGCGGCGACATCGCTTTGCTGCAACCGGGCCTCGACTGGCTGGAACAGCGCACCGGCAAACCGGTGGTGGGCGTGCTGCCGTACGTGATGGATCTGCACCTGGAAGCCGAGGACGGTATCGACCAGCGCCAGACCGACAAGGCCGAGCAAGTGCTCAAAGTAGTCGTGCCGGTGCTGCCGCGCATCAGCAACCACACCGATTTCGATCCGCTGCGTTTGCACCCGCAAGTGGACCTGCAATTCATCGGCCCGGGGCAGGCGATTCCTGCCGCCGATCTGATCATCCTGCCGGGCTCGAAAAGCGTGCGCAGCGATCTGGCGTATCTGCGTGCCAATGGCTGGGACGCGGCGATCAATCGGCACCTGCGTTACGGCGGCAAACTGTTGGGGATCTGCGGTGGTCTGCAAATGCTCGGCGAGCAGGTGCATGACCCGCTGGGGCTGGAAGGCGCGCCCGGTTCGAGTGCCGGGCTCGGTTTGCTGGCGTTCGAAACGACGCTGGAAGCCGAGAAGCAATTGCGCAACGTGCGCGGGCATCTGGCGCTGGAAGAGGCCGAGGTCAGTGGTTATGAAATCCATGCCGGGGTCACGGTGGGGCCGGCGCTGGAGAATGCGGCGGTGCATCTGGAAGACGGTCGTTGCGACGGCGCGCAGAGTCCGGATGGGCAGGTGTTCGGCACATATCTGCATGGCTTGTTCGAATCGCCGGCGGCGAGTGCGGCGTTGCTGCGTTGGGCCGGGTTGAGCGATGTGCAGGACGTGGATTACCACGGCTTGCGCGAGCGCGATATCGAACGTTTGGCGGATCTGGTGGAGAAGCATCTGGATACCGGTCTGTTGCGCCGGCTCTGTGGGATTTGAATCGTCTGTGCGGACCTCTTCGCGAGCAAGCCCTCCCACATTGGATCACCTAACCCCTGTGGGAGCGGGCTTGCTCGCGAAAGCGTCAGCCGCCCCAACACACAAAATTCAGGATGTCTCCCATGCTCCAACTGATCCTCGGCGGCGCCCGCTCCGGCAAAAGTCGCCTCGCGGAAAAACTCGCCAGCGACAGCCAACTGGCCGTCACCTACATCGCCACCAGCCAACCGCTGGACGGCGAAATGAACGACCGCGTCGCGCATCACCGCGCCCGTCGCCCGGCCGAATGGGCGTTGATCGAAGAGCCGCTGGAACTGGCTCGCGTCCTGCGTGAAAACGCCAGCGCCGAGCGTTGCTTGCTGGTGGATTGCCTGACCCTGTGGCTGACCAATCTGCTGATGCTCGATGACGCCGAACGTCTCGCCGCTGAGCGCGAAGCCTTGCTGGACTGCCTGGCGTTATTGCCGGGGGAAACCATTTTTGTCAGCAACGAGACCGGAATGGGTGTCGTGCCGCTGGGCGAATTGACTCGCCGCTACGTCGATGAAGCCGGTTGGCTGCATCAAGCTCTGGCTGAGCGCTGTCAGCGTGTCGTCTTGACCGTCGCCGGCCTGCCCCTGACCCTGAAAGGACCTGCGTTATGACTCAAGCGTGGTGGTTGAACCCGTGCAAACCGGTGAATGCCGAGATCGTTGAACAAGCGGCGGCGCGCCAACAGCAACTGACCAAACCGGCCGGGTCTCTCGGTCGCCTCGAAACGGTGGCGGTGCAGTTGGCGGGATTGCAGGGCCAGGTCAAACCGAGCGTTGATCAGTTGTGGATCGCGATTTTCGCCGGTGATCATGGCGTGGTCGCGGAAGGTGTTTCGGCGTTCCCGCAGGAAGTCACCGGGCAGATGCTGCTCAACTTCGTCAGCGGTGGCGCGGCGATCAGCGTGCTGGCGCGCCAGCTCGATGCACAACTGGAAGTGGTGGATCTGGGCACCGTGACACCGTCGCTGAACCTGCCCGGCGTACGGCACTTGAAGGTCGGCCCGGGCACGGCGAATTTCGCCAAGGGCGCGGCGATGACCCGGGCGCAGGGCGAGCTCGCTTTGCAGGCCGGTCGCGACAGTGTGCTGCGTGCCAAGGCAGCAGGCGCGCAGTTGTTTATCGGTGGCGAAATGGGCATCGGCAACACCACCGCCGCCAGTGCGCTGGCCTGCGCCTTGCTCGATTGCCCGGTGGTGCACCTGACCGGCCCTGGCACGGGTTTGAATGCCGAAGGCGTCAGCCATAAGGCGCAAGTGATCGAGCGCGCGCTGGCCCTGCATGCGGCGCAACGGGGTGATGCGTTGCAAACCCTGCTCAATCTTGGCGGTTTTGAAATCGCCGCACTGGTCGGCGCGTATCTGGCCTGTGCCCAGGAAGGCGTCGCGGTGCTGGTCGACGGATTTATCTGCACGGTCGCCGCGTTGGTCGCGGTGCGGCTGAATCCGGCCTGTCGCGAGTGGCTATTGTTCGGCCACCGTGGCGCCGAACCGGGCCATCGTCATGTGCTCGAAGCCCTCAATGCCGAGCCGTTGCTGGAGCTCGGTTTGCGTCTGGGCGAGGGCAGTGGAGCGGCGTTGGCCGTACCGCTGTTGCGTCTGGCGTGCGACCTGCACGGGCAGATGGCGACGTTCGCTGAAGCCGCAGTGGCGGATCGTCCGGCATGACTTTGCGCCTGGACCTGTTGCGTCACGGCGAGACTGAACTGGGCGGTGGTTTGCGCGGCAGCCTCGATGATGCGCTGACGGAAAACGGTTGGGCGCAGATGCGTGCGGCGGTGATCGCGGGCGGGCCCTGGGATCGGCTGGTCAGTTCGCCGCTGCAGCGTTGTGCGCGGTTCGCCGCGGAGCTGGGTGAGCAACTGAATTTGCCGGTGAATCTGGACAAGGATCTGCAGGAGCTGCATTTCGGCGCCTGGGAAGGGCAGAGCGCTGCGGCGTTGATGGAGACTGACGCCGAGGCGCTGGGGCTGTTCTGGGCTGACCCGTATGCCTTTACGCCGCCGCAGGGTGAACCGGTCAGCGATTTTGCTGCGCGTGTGCTGGGCGCGGTTGCGCGGTTGCATCAGGCGTACGTCGGCGAGCGTGTGTTGCTGATCAGTCACGGCGGCGTGATGCGCCTGTTGCTGGCGCAAGCGCGTGGTTTGCCCCGTCAGCAGTTGCTCAATGTCGAAGTCGCGCATGCTTCGTTGTTTTCCCTGACCGTAGAGGCCGATGGCTCGCTCAAGGAAGGTCACTGACATGCTGCCACTGTGGATCGCCCTGCAATTTCTCAGCAGTTTGCCGATTCGTCTGCCGGGGATGCCTCAGCCGGAGCAACTCGGGCGCTCGTTGCTGTTTTATCCGCTGGTGGGGTTGCTGTTCGGGGTGATCCTCTGGGCATTCAACCTGGCGTTGGCCGGCGCACCATTGTTGCTGCATGCGGCGCTGTTGCTGACGGTGTGGGTGCTGCTCAGCGGCGCGCTGCATCTCGACGGTCTGGCTGACAGCGCTGACGCCTGGCTCGGTGGTTTCGGTGATCGCGAACGCACGCTGACGATCATGAAGGATCCGCGCAGCGGGCCGATCGCGGTGGTGACGCTGGTGCTGGTGTTGTTGCTCAAGTTCTGCGCGTTGCTGGCGCTGATCGAGCAAGGGCATGGGCTGGCGCTGATCATCGTGCCGCTGCTGGGGCGTGCGGCGTTGTTAGGATTGTTTCTGACCACACCGTATGTGCGGGCGGGTGGGTTGGGGCAGGCGCTGGCCGATCATCTGCCGCGCAGGGCGGGGTGGTGGGTGCTTGGGTTCAGTGCGCTGGGCTGTGTGCTGATCGCAGGGGCTAAAGCGATTGTTGCGCTGGCTGTCGCGTTAGGGGTGTTTGTCTGGCTGCGGCAGGTGATGATGCGGCGGCTGGGCGGGGCCACGGGCGATACGGCGGGGGCGTTGCTCGAATTGCTGGAGATGGCGGTGTTGATTGGGGTGGTGTTGGTCTGAGATATCTTTATAACCGTGCTGGCCCCGTCGCGAGCAAGCCCGCTCCCACAGGGGGAGCGCATTCCAAGGGTGGGAGCGGGCTTGCTCGCGAAGGCGGTGTGTCAGACGCCACAAACCTTATTGATAAACTCACGTGTAACTTGATTTAACACAGTCCCGGGTATATACACGCATCATGCTTCCTTCTCAGTGTTTGTGCACCAACCTGCGTCGCGCCGCTCGTGGCGTCAGCAGGCATTACGACGGCGCTCTCGACGGCTTCGGGATCAACGTTGCCCAGTATTCTTTGCTGTGCAACCTGCAGCGCCTGGATCAACCAAGCATTTCCGAACTGGCCGAAGCCATGGGTCTGGATCGCAGTACCCTGGGACGCAATCTGCGGGTGCTGGAAGGCGAGGGCCTGGTGGCGCTGGCCGAGGGCAAAGACATGCGCAACCGCATCGTCAGGCTCACCGAGGCCGGTGTGCAGCGCTTGGCGGCGGCCCTGCCAGCCTGGGAAGCGGCGCAACAGCGATTGATTGATCGCCTGGGCGCCGAGAAGCGTGAAACCTTGCTCAGATTGCTGGATGAACTGGCCTGAGGCCGGTTTTTTCCAAACTCAAGCGGGTATATACCCGCAAGCGGAGAATAACAATGACATCGATGTGGCGTACGTGCGGTTGGGTGTTGCTGGGAAGTGCGCTGATTCTGGCGTTGTCATTGGGCGTGCGGCACGGCTTCGGTCTGTTCCTGTCGCCGATGAGCGCACAGTTCGGCTGGGGGCGCGAAGTGTTTGCCTTCGCCATCGCCTTGCAGAACTTGATCTGGGGGCTGGCACAGCCGTTCACCGGGGCTTTGGCTGACCGTTTCGGTGCGGCCAAAGTGGTGCTGGTCGGCGGTGTGTTCTACGCCTTGGGCCTGGTGTTCATGGGGCTGTCCGATTCGGCACTGAGCCTGTCGTTGAGCGCCGGTCTGTTGATCGGCATCGGCCTCTCCGGTACGTCGTTCTCGGTGATCCTCGGCGTGGTCGGGCGTGCCGTGCCGCCGGAAAAACGCAGCATGGGCATGGGTATCGCCAGCGCCGCCGGCTCGTTCGGCCAGTTCGCCATGCTGCCCGGCACCCTGGGTTTGATCGGCTGGCTCGGCTGGTCGGCTGCGCTGTTGGTGCTCGGCCTGCTGGTGGCGCTGATCGTGCCGCTGGTGAGCATGCTCAAGGACAAACCGCTGCCGGTGCTGGGTCATGAACAGACCCTGCCTGAAGCGTTGCGTGAAGCCTGTTCGCATTCCGGCTTTTGGTTGCTGGCGTTCGGCTTTTTCGTCTGCGGTTTTCAGGTGGTATTCATCGGTGTGCATCTGCCGGCCTATCTGGTCGATCAGCATCTGCCGGCCACGGTCGGCACCACGGTGCTGGCGTTGATCGGGTTGTTCAACATCTTCGGAACCTACACCGCCGGCTGGCTCGGCGGGCGCATGTCCAAACCGCGTCTGCTGACCGCGTTGTACCTGCTGCGCGCAGTGGTGATTGTGCTGTTCCTGTGGCTGCCGGTGACGACCACTTCGGCCTATCTGTTCGGCATGGCCATGGGCTTCTTGTGGTTATCGACGGTGCCGTTGACCAACGGCACGGTGGCGACCTTGTTTGGCGTGCGCAATCTGTCCATGCTCGGCGGTATCGTGTTCCTGTTCCACCAGCTCGGCTCGTTCCTCGGCGGCTGGCTGGGCGGGGTGGTGTATGACCGTACCGGGAGTTATGACTTGATCTGGCAAGTGGCGATTCTCTTGAGCCTGCTGGCGGCTGCGCTGAACTGGCCGGTGCGTGAGCGTCCGGTGGCGCGCCTGCAACCGGGTGTGAGCGCCGCATGAAGCGTTCCTGGCCGCGATTCGCCTTCGCCGCACTCGGCGCCCTGTTGCTGGCGCTGGTGTGGTGGGGCTGGCATCAGGGCGGCCTGGCGCTGATGCAACTGGGTATGGGCGCTTGCCTGTAGGCTTTGATGGCGAGTAACGTCGGGGTCTGATGACTGCTCAAGGATGCCCGACATGCTCATGCGCTGGTGTGTTGTACCCGCGTTGCTGATGGCGTTGACCGGATTGGCCCAGGCCGCTGATTGTCCGGATGCGCTGCAAGGTTCGCTGCCGAAGTTGCGCGCCAAGGAATCCATCGACCTCTGTCAGCGCTACGCCGGCAAGCCGCTGGTGGTGGTCAATACCGCGAGCTTCTGTGGCTTCGCTCCGCAGTTCGAGGGCCTCGAAGCGCTTAATCAGCGCTACAAGGCACAAGGTCTGGAGATGCTCGGCGTGCCGTCCAACGACTTCAAGCAAGAGTCCAAGGACAGCGCTGAGACCGCCAAGGTCTGCTATGCCAGCTACGGCGTGACGTTCACCATGACCGAGCCGCAGAAGGTCCGTGGCGATGGCGCTACCCACCTGTTCAAGGTGCTGGCGGAGCAGAGCAGCGCGCCGAAGTGGAATTTCTACAAGTACGTGATCGACCGTCAGGGCAAGGTGATTGCGAATTTTTCCAGCCTGACCAAGCCGGATGATCCGGAATTTATCGCCGCCATCGAGAAAGCCATAGCCTCAAACCCCCTGGCTGACTGAAACACGGTCTTTTTGTGGGAGCGAGCCTGCTCGCGAAGACGGTCTGACCCGCGACATAATGTTTGTCTGATCCAGCGCTTTCGCGAGCAGGCGCGCTCCCATATTGATGTTCATGCAGGCACAAAAAAGCCCCGCTTTCTGTAAAGAAAACGGGGCTTTTTTGTGGGCGAGGGATCAGCCTCGCCGTGCAGCATCAGAAGCGATAGGTCGCGCCGACACCGAAACCGTTTGCCGAGTTTTCATACTTGGCGTCGTAGGTCTGGCCACGATCGTTTTGGTTGTGGACTTTGACCGACTCTTCCTTCAAGTACGAGTAAGCCACGTCGATGGTCAGGTCTTCGGTCGGGCTCCAGCCGGCACCGAGGCTGAAGATGGTCCGGTCGCCGGTCGGGATGCGTGGCGAACGGTCGACGTTGTTGGTCGGCGACTGGTCGAAAGTCAGACCGGTGCGCAGTACCCATTCCTTGTTCAACTGGTACGAAGTACCCACGGCGTAAGCCCAGGAGTCGTGCCAGTTCTGGTCTTCGGTGATCTCGCCGAACTGACCGGCCAGCAGCGGCTGGACACCCGAGTTTTCGACGGTGATCTTCTTCAGCTGGCTCCAGCGGGTCCAGGTCGAACCGGCATAGACGTTCCAGCGGTCGTTGATCGCTTGAGTGACCGAGAAGTCCACGGATTCAGGCGTGGTGATCTTCAGCGAAGCGTCGTACTTCTGCTCGGCACCCAGGCCGACTGCGCCCAGCACACCGTAGTTGACCTTGGTGTTGCCTTCGAGCTTGTAGTCGACTTTCGAGTGGTAGGTCAGACCCAGGCGAGTGGTGTCAGTGGCCTGTACCAGCACGCCAATGTTGTAACCCAGCGCGGTGTCGTCACCCTTGATCTTGACCTTGCCATCCGGAGCGGCCTGGGTGATCGACAGGTTGGATTCCAGCGTACCGTCGATACGGTTGATGGTCGGACCGAAACCGACCGACACCACGTCGTTGAACTTGTAGCTGACAGTCGGCTGGAAGGTGATGACTTGCACTTCGGACTTGCTGCCGAAGTAACGGCCGCCAAAGCCTTTTTCGTAGTCGGTAATCAGGCCGAACGGCACGTATACGCCGAGGCCGAATGCCCAATGCTCATCGATCGGTTTGACGTAGAAGCCCATAGGTACGGAGGTGAAGGGCACCATGTCGCCTTTGTTGCTGCCGCCGTTAGGGCTGGAGCTGGCGTCTTTGATATCGGTCTTGGCATCGAGGAATGCAACACCGCCAGTGACTTGTTCGCGCGTGATGCGCGACATGCCGGCAGGGTTGCCATAAACAGTGCTTGCGTCGTCGGCAGAAGAAGATCGCCCAGCGTAACCAGTACCCATCCCGCTGATGCTGTGTTCGTTGATGGCAAAGCCAGCTGCGAAGATCTGGGTGGATGCCATGGTCACGGCGAGGCTAAGGGTGGTTTTGAGCATTACTTTTTTCATTATTAGAACTCCTGGTGATCACCGGGGCGAAAATTACCAACATTTTCGTTCCAGCGCTATAGTCCCTATGGCTTGAGTTAGAGCGGTTTTGTAGGACAATCCGACCAGATTCGCGACCTGTTGGGCGATTTTGTGAAACCGCTTGGTCAGCACGCGACCTGATTCACCGGTGAAACACAAGTTTGCCAGGCGTAAGTGAAGTCGCGCAGACGCCCTTGCGGCTGGAAGGTCTGACGCCAGATTCGCGCCATGCCCAACAGATCATTCGGGTCGGGGAGGGTGGGGTTTTGTTCTTCGACCAGCAGCCAGGCGATGGCGGTGGCGTAACGCAGGTTGACGGTCAGTTCCAGGTGCGGGCCACTGAGAAAAGCATGCTGACTGGCGAGGCCGCGAACCAGGCTGGCACGCTCCGGATCAAGCGCCAGATAGTGATCCCAGAGGGCCTGGTGGCGATGTTCGGCGATCCGGTAGAGGCCGTGGCCACGGCGGTCATGCAGGGCGGAACCGAGGGCGGACTGGCTGGCGGCGATCCCCAGCAGCAGGGATTCGGCGGTTGCGCAGTGACGTCCCAGATAAATCAATGTGGGACGGATCACGTAGCGACACAGTTCGCTGGCAGCGATACCCATAATGCCCTCGATTCTTGTAATGGGCGGCGATACCTGAAGGGGCCTTGGCAGCGGTGGATCGACTCAGGCTCGCCGGAAGCGGATCAAGCCGCTTGAGTTGAAGTGTAGTGTCATATTCACGACGTAAAGGCCTGTTTTTAAAATATTTCCGGCTGCGAGCCAAAAGCGTTATATCCGATGGTGCTTAGGCGCGCAGGGCTAAAAGCGAAACATCGGGCAATAAAAAGCCCCGCATTTTGTGCGGGGCTTGTGCTTTTGCGGCCTTTTCGGCTCTCAGGCAATCAATGCCTGACGTGTACGGTCGATCACGGCCTGCAGCGGCTCGGCGCTGGAGTATTGATCGGGGTACAGACGCTCGCTGTGGCGGGCGATTCCGTGTTCATTGACCACGGTGAAGCTGAAGCAGCCTTTGCGAGCGGCCATGATCAGGCAGTTCATTGGGGCAAAAGCGTTGGTTAGGGTGCGAATGGCATCCTGAGTCTGGATTTGAGTAGACATAGTTATTAGGTGTTCCTACAAATGACACGGATAAGAACCGTGCAACGTTAAAACGTTCCAGTAACGTCGACCACCATTGGTCGTACGAAGAACCCGACTGGAACAAAGCAGCCAGTTTGAAGCGCTATTAAGTTGGCGCGCTTGGGCTGGCAGGTAGGTACTTAGGAGGGCAGGCAACACATCAAGGGCAGAGGTTCTGGGCCCGGGGTGAAGATCCTGATCAATTTGCAGGTTGGTTCGGTCAGAGTAAGTGTGCTTGGCAACACCCTTTGCATTCATTCAAAGGCTGTGTTGACGCAAGTTTTACCTGGAAACCATCGAGGGGTCGTTCCCGCTTTTTCGGTGGAAGGCTTCTGTGAAGAAGGCTGACCGTGGGGATGTGTTCGACCGGAATTGACTTTCAGCTTGGTACTAACGCCGCGGATACTAACGGATCGTCCTGGGCAATGCAAACCCTGCGGCAAAAAAGATTACGACCGGTAGCAGAGTCATAGGCTGGCATTGCCGGCCCCATCGCGAGCAGGCTCACTCCTGCAGGGGATCGTGGACTCCTGTGGGAACGAGCCTGCTCGCGAAGGAACCATCCATCGCCACAAAAGCGTGCAGTCATCCCCCTCGCCAAGCCGCTTATCCCCAGCCCGAGGCGCAAAACGACCCGAAAAAGCGCATCGATATAACCGGGTAACAGGTACTTGTGCACATTAGTTGCGCAGGCCGTAACGCGACTGTCATATCAATCCTGACCCCAGCGGCTGCCTGCATCAAAAGTTTAAGTCAATGAAAAACATCGGTTTTTTTTGTTGGTGAAAAAATCGTCAGTTTGACTGCGGGCCCCATTCCACAAGGCTTTGCGCGGGTTCGGGAGCGGTTGTCCACTGAGTTATCCACAGCTTCTGTGGATTGTCCCTAGCGCTTGCTCTAGGACGGGCGTGCCGGGTTTTTTTCGGGCTTTACCTGTACGAAAAAGAGAGTAGAGTGGCGCGCCTTCCGATCTGCCCCACAGTGTTTTATGAAGTTTCGCTCAGTATCAGACTCTGTTACCTCCGAACACCCTCGTGTTACCTCTCCCAAACGATTTTCCGTGCGTGTGGCCGAATGGCTGCTCGACAGTCCGCGTCTGGGCGACAGCCACAATGCCAAGCACCTGGCGGGGCGTCTGCTCAAGCAACCGGCACGCGAAGGCGTGGTCGCGGCGCAGAGCCGTCTCGGTCAGTTGATGTGCCGTGAGTGCGGCAACGCCCGGGATCGCCGTATCGGACAGGATCTGCTGCGTCAGGCCGCGCGTGCCGGTGATCGCCGTGCGCAACAGGAACTCGGCCTGCTCGAAGACTGAGCTGTCCAACGTCCCACGCCTTGGTTAACCTTCAGGCTTTATCGAATCGGCAGGAGTGGCTATGGCTATGGACTTGACCAGCGTGTTGCTCGGTCTGGCAGGTGCGGGGTTGCCGCTGCTGGCGCTGGCCTGGCAACTGCAGCGCCGGGCGAGCAACGGACAAGCCGAGGTCGCCTTGCTCGAAGAGCGACTGGCCATGGCGCAACTGGCGCAGGACGGGCTCAACGCGCAGTTGGAAGCCAGTCGCGATGAAACGGTTGATCTGGCGCAGGCCAACGCCGCGAAACAGGCTGAACTGGCCGCCCTGCGCCGTGAAGTCGAGTTGCTGCAGATCGAGCGCGATGACGCCCGCGACGCCTCCCACGCCTGGAACATCGAGCGCGCCAACAAGGAAGCCGAACTACGCCGTCTGGACGCCCAGGCAGCGTCGCTGAACGCCGAGTTGCGCGAGCAACAGGAAAGCCATCAACAACGCCTCAACGACCTGCAAGGCTCGCGCGATGAACTGCGGGCGCAGTTCGCCGAGCTGGCCGGCAAGATTTTCGATGAGCGCGAGCAGCGCTTCGCCGAGACCAGCCAGCAGCGCCTCGGCCAACTGCTCGACCCGTTGAAAGAACGCATCCAGTCCTTCGAAAAACGCGTGGAAGAAAGCTATCAGGCCGAAGCCCGCGAGCGCTTCTCGCTGGCCAAGGAACTGGAGCGTCTGCAGCAGTTGAACCTGCGCCTGAGCGACGAAGCGACCAACCTGACCCGCGCCCTCAAAGGCCAGAAGACCCAAGGCAACTGGGGCGAACTGATTCTTGAGCGAGTGCTGGAACACGCAGGCCTGGAGAAGGGCCGTGAGTACCAGACGCAGGTCAACCTCAAGGGCCCGGACGGCGAGCGCTTCCAGCCCGACGTGATCATTTATCTGCCGGGCGACAAGCAGGTGGTGGTCGATTCCAAGGTCAGCCTCACCGCCTATCAGCAGTACGTCGCCGCCGAAGACGACAGCATCGGCCAAGTCGCGATCAAGCAGCACGTGCTGTCGCTGCGCAGCCACGTCAAAGGCCTCGCCGGCAAGGACTACAAGCGCCTGGAGGGGCTGCACAGCCTCGATTTCGTCTTGCTGTTCGTGCCGATCGAGGCGGCATTTTCCGCCGCCCTGCAAGCCGAGCCGACGCTGTTTCAGGAGGCGTTCGACCGCAACATTGTGATCGTCAGCCCGACCACGTTGCTGGCGACCCTGCGGGTGATCGACAGTCTGTGGAAGCAGGAGCGGCAAAGCCAGAACGCCCGGGAAATCGCCGAGCGTGCCGGCTGGCTGTACGACAAGTTCGTGCTGTTCATTCAAGATCTGGATGAGGTCGGCAATCGCCTGCAACAGCTGGACAAGGCCTACAGTTCGGCGCGCAACAAACTCACGGAAGGACGCGGCAACCTGGTCAGCCGCAGCGAGCAGCTCAAACTGCTGGGCGCGCGGGCGAGCAAAAGTCTGCCGGCGGATCTGTTGGAGCGGGCGATGACTGATGTCGATGGTCTGGTCGAGCTACCTGAATAGCCCCAAAAGCTTCGCGAGCAGGCTCGCTCCCACAGGAAAATGCATTTCAAAGGTGGGAGCGGGCTTGCTCGCGAAGGCGTCAGCAGTAGCGCTGCAACACTCAAGTCGAACGGTTAGAGCGGCACATACCGACTCAACAACGCCCGCAACGCCGCCGGTTTCACCGGTTTGGCCAGATAATCCAGCCCAGCCGCATGCACCTGCGCCACGGTTTCCGGGCGACCATCGGCGCTGATCACCACCCCCGGCACCGGCTCTCCCAGCGTAGTGCGCAGCCACGCCATCAGCTCGGTCCCGGTATCGCCGTGGTCGAGGTGATAGTCGACCAACGCCAGTTGCGGCCGCACGCCATCGCTGAGCAACGCCGCGCATTCCTCGCGGTTGCGCGCCGTCCACACCTGACAGCCCCAACGGCTCAGCAGGCTGTTCATGCCGATCAGAATGCTGTCTTCATTGTCGATGCACAGTACCTGTGCGCCGCTGAGCAACTTGCCGTTCAACTCGACCGCAGCGTGCGCCGGCACCGACTGCGGCCGGGCCAGCGGCACGCTGACGCTGAACACACTGCCGCGTCCTGGCCATGAGCGTACGCGCAGCGTATGGCCCAGCACTCGACACAAACCATCGGCGATCGCCAGGCCGAGCCCGAGGCCTTTTTCGGCGCGGGTCTGATGGCTGTCGAGGCGTTTGAACTCCTCGAAAATCACCTGTTGCTTGTCTTCCGGAATACCTGGCCCGCGATCCCACACTTCCAGGCACAGTTCACCGCGGCGTCGCCGCACGCCCAGCAGCACCGGACCCTTGGCGTAGCGGAAAGCGTTGGTCAGGAAGTTCTGCAGAATCCGCCGCAGCAACTTGATGTCGCTGTCGATGCGCAAGTGGCTGCCGCGCACGCGGAAGGTCAGGCCTTGCTCGTGAGCCAGCGCCTTGAATTCGGCGCCGAGGGTATCGAACAGCTCATTGAGCGCAAACGGCTTGCGATCGGGGTTGATCTTGCCGTTTTCCAGGCGGGAAATATCCAGCAGGTCGCTGATCAAGTCTTCCGCCGAGCGCAGCGAACTGTCGAGGTGTTGCACCAGTTGCTGCGCCTCGTTGCTCAAGCCGTCGTCCTGGTGAGAGAGGGCGGCGGAGAACAGTCGCGCGGCGTTCAGCGGCTGCATCAGGTCATGACTGACCGCCGCGAGGAAACGGGTTTTCGATTGGTTGGCGGCCTCGGCGTTGCCCTTGGCTTCGGTCAGCGCGACGTTGAGCTGCGAGAGTTCCTGGGTGCGCTCGCTGACGCGCTGCTCCAGCCCTTCGTTGGCCTCGGTCAGCGCCTGCTCGGCCTCACGGAACGCGGTGATGTCGGTGAAACTCATGACGAAACCGCCGCCGGGCATCGGGTTGCCGATCAACTCGATCACCCGGCCGTTGGGGAACAAGCGCTCCGAGGTGTGTGCACGGCCCTGACGCATCCAGTGCAGGCGTCGGGCAACGTGGACTTCAGCCTCACCGGGGCCGCACAGGCCGCGTTCGGCGTTGTAGCGAATGATGTCGGCAATCGGCCGGCCGACGCTGATCAAACCGTCCGGGTAGTTGAACAGCTCCAGATAACGCCGGTTCCAGGCCACCAGTTTCAGCGACTGGTCGACCACGCTGATGCCCTGGGTGATGTTCTCGATCGCGCCTTGCAGCAAGGCGCGGTTGAACTGCAAGACTTCCGAGGCTTCGTCAGCGATACGCACCACGTCCTCGAGCTGCATTTCTCGACCTTCGATGGCGGCTTTTACCACTGCGCGCGTCGAAGAGGCGCCGAGCACGCCGGCGAGCAAGCGTTCGGTGTGGGCGATCCATTCGCCGTCGGCGTTCTGGTTCGGGTTGAAGCCTTTGCCCTGACGGTAGGCGAAACGGATGAAGCTCTGTCGCGCACGTTCTTCACCGACAAACCGCGCCGCCAGTTGCAGCAAGTCGTCGATCTGCACCGCAAGCATCGAGCGCGCACTCGGACGGGCGCTGATTTCCTGGCCGATGAAGCGTCCGGCCTGCCAGTGTTCCGAAACCCGTGTGCGCGACAGCACCGAGACCCAGGCGAACAGGGTGAAGTTGCCCGCCAGCGACAGCACCACGCCTTGGGTCAGCGGGGTGATCGGCAGGTTCAGCGGGTTGCTGTGCAGCCACGCCAGCCCCGGGAAAGTGCTCAGCGACCAGCCAAGGCTGTGGGCGGCAATCGGCAGGATCAGCGTGTAGAACCAGAGGAATGTGCCGGCGGCGAGGCCCGCGAAAACCCCACGGCGGTTGGCCTGTTTCCAGTACAGCGCGCCGAGCATCGCCGGGGCCAGTTGGGTCACGGCGGCGAAGGCGATCTGGCCGATGGTCGCCAGACTCGCAGTGGAGCCGAGCAAGCGATAGCTGACGTAAGCCAGCAGCAGGATCAGCACGATGCTCACGCGGCGCACCGAGAGCATCCACTGGCGGAACACTTCGAACGGGCGCTCGGCGTTGTTGCGCCGCAGCAGCCACGGCAACAACATGTCGTTGGAGACCATGGTCGACAGCGCCACACTGGCGACGATCACCATGCCGGTGGCCGCCGACGCACCGCCGATAAATGCCAGCAGTGCCAATGCCGGATGGGCCTGAGCCAGTGGCAGGCTGATCACGAACGAGTCGGGCAGCACGTGACTCGGCAGCAGCATCTGCCCGGCGAGGGCAATCGGCACGACGAACAGCGCGGCCAGCGCCAGATAAGCCGGGAACACCCATTTGGCAAGGCGCAGGTCCTGCGGGTCGATGTTCTCCACCACCGTGACATGAAACTGCCGAGGCAGGCAGATGATTGCCATCATCGCCACCCCGGTCTGCACCACCATCGACGGCCAGTTGATGGTTTCTTTCCAGTATTCCTCAAGCCGTGGTGCGAGCATCGCCTGATTGAACAAGTCGTCGAAACCGTCGTAGAGACCAAAGGTGACGAACGCGCCGACGGCGAGAAAGGCGAACAGTTTGACCAGCGATTCGAAGGCAATCGCCAGCACCATGCCCCGGTGGTGTTCGGTGGCGTCGAGGTTGCGCGTACCGAAGACGATGGTGAACAGCGCCAGTACCAGCGACACGATCAGCGCGGTGTCCTGGGCGCGGGTGCCCATGGCGTCGGCACCGGCGCCGATCAGCAGGTTCACACCGAGGACGATGCCTTTGAGTTGCAGGGCGATGTAGGGCAGGACGCCGACCAGACAGATCAGCGCGACCACCACCGCCAGCGATTGCGATTTGCCGTAACGCGCGGCGATGAAGTCGGCAATCGAGGTGATGTTCTCCTGCTTGCTGATCATCACCATTTTCTGCAGGACCCACGGCGCGCCCAGCAGCAACAGGATCGGCCCGAGGTAGATCGGCAGGAATGACCACAGCTGTTCCGCGGCCTGGCCGACCGCGCCAAAGAATGTCCAACTGGTGCAATAAACCGCCAGCGACAGGCTGTACACCCACGCACGCATCCGCGGCGGCAACGGCGCGCTGCGACGGTCGCCGTAAAAGGCGATGGCGAACATGATGGCCATATAGGCGAGGGCGACGGCGGCGATCAGCCCGGTGGACAACGACATGCAACACTCCCGACAGAAGACTCCCCGGCAATCCTGCCCGGGCGGACAGTCTCGCATGAGTGCGGCGGTTAGTCAGTGTCGACCAAGGTCGTGGCGTGGCGGGGGGTCGCAGGTTTGAAACCGGGTGGTTTCTGAGTTGACTGGTCGGGCTTCTTCGCGAGCAGGCTCGCTCCCACATTTGGTATGCAATCCCCTGTGGGAGCGAGCCTGCTCGCGATGGCATCAGCCCTGCTGCAGCGCGATATCAATCAACCGATGCAACTCTTCGACCTCCAGTGCCGCCGCCGAAAACAGAATCCGGAACACCACCGGCGCCACCACCAGATTGATCAACCGGTCAACGCTCGGCGCCGTTTCATCCGGGTGGCGGTCAATGATGATCTGCAACTGCGCACCGAGGATCGTCACGCAATACCCCGGCGTGGCGCTGGCCTGCACGTCGCGCATCATGTTGCGCCCGGGCTCGGAACTCATCTCGTCGAGATACTGCTCGGCCCAGGCGCGGATATCACCGCGCAGATCACCAGTCACGGCCGGTTCGCTGTCGGGGCGCATGCGGGCGAGGGCGACGTCCGCGAGCAACGCCGCCAGATCACCCCAGCGTCGATAGATCGTCGAGGGCGTCACGCCGGCGCGTGCAGCGATTTGCGGCACAGTCACGGTGCTGCGCTCCTGTTCTTGCAGAAGTGCGCGGACTGCCGAATGAATCGACTCTTGCACCCGGGCGCTACGGCCGCCGGGGCGTAAACCTTCTTTAATAGCCATGTGTCCGACCTTAACACAAAGAATTTGCTTTAAGCCAAAGCCAAGAGCACACTCCGCAAAAGCAAAAAATTAGCTTTTGCGGAGTGTGCACATGACCAGCCTTGCTTCCAACCGTGGCAGCCTGATTTTTCTGGCGATCACCTTACTGAGTTTTCTCGCCGCTTCCACAGCGCCGACGCCGCTGTATCGCCTGTATCAGGATCAACTGCATTTTTCGGCAGCGGTGCTGACGCTGATTTTCGGCGTGTATGCCTTGAGCCTGCTGGCAGCGCTGCTGACGGTCGGATCGCTGTCCGATCACCTGGGGCGCAAACCGGTGATTTTCACCGCGGTACTGCTCAACGCGCTGGCGATGTTGCTGTTTATCAGCGCCGACAGTGTCGCCTGGCTGATCAGCGCCCGCGTACTGCAGGGTTTTGCCACCGGCATGGCCACCGCTGTTTTGAGCGCGACACTGCTCGACACCGACCGCGAGCAAGGGCCGTTGATCAACAGCGTCGCACCGTTGCTCGGCATGGCGCTGGGCAGCATGGGCTGTGGCTTGCTGGCCGAGTTCGCCCCGGCGCCGTTGCAACTGACCTACTGGCTGCTGCTCGGGTTGTTTGTGCTGCAAGCGGCGTATGTCTGGCGCATGCCAGAAAGCGTGACGCCGCAAGCCGGGGCCTGGGCATCGCTGCGGCCGACCCTGCATGTGCCGGTCCAGGCACGTTCGACTTTGTGGCGCGTACTGCCGCTGAACACCGCGACCTGGGCCCTTGGCGGCTTTTTTGCCTCGCTGGCGCCGTCGTTGGTGCGCACCGCTACCGGTTCGACGTCCAATCTGATCGGTGGCGCGACAGTCTCGGCGTTGACCGTGACCGGCGCGCTGATGATCTTCACCTTGCGTAATCGTCCGGCCAGCAAAGCCCTGCAAATCGGCGCCGGTCTGCTGCCGCTCGGGGTGCTGTTGATTTTGCTCGGCGTGCACAGCGCCAGTCTGGCGCTGTTTTTCCTCGGCACGCTAATCGCCGGTTGCGGCTTTGGCTCGGGGTTCCTTGGCGCGGTGCGCAGCCTGGTGCCGTTGGCGTCGCCCCATGAACGGGCCGGGTTGATGTCGGCGTACTACGCGCTGAGTTATCTGGCGTTCTGCCTGCCGGCGTTGGTGGCCGGGCACTTGACCCGCACGTATGGCCTGCTGGCGACCACCGATGGCTACGGTGTTGCTTTGATCGTACTGGCCTTGAGCGCGCTGTTGCTCAGCCTGCGTCCACGTGCGGCCAAGGTTTGTCGCGCTCCATAAGCGGCGCCGTTTGGGTTAGCCTTGGCCGGCCCTGTATTTCACGGATCGAGACATGAAGATAATCCGCAGCAAGTCGTTCACCGCCGAGCGTGCCTGGGGTGCGCTGGACATCGCCAACATGAATGGCATCACCACGCGCCTGCACTGGACCGACCAGCCGTATAAATGGCACGTCAACGATGGCGAAGAAGTGTTCGTGGTGCTCGACGGCCAGGTGCAGATGCACTACCGCGAACAGGGTGAAGAAAAGCAGGTGCTGCTTGAGATCGGGGACATCTTCTACGCCTCGGTCGGTACCGAGCACGTAGCGCATCCGCAGGGTGCGGCGCGGATTCTGGTGATCGAGAGCGAAGGCAGCGTCTAGAGGCTTATCTATTAAGTAGATAACAGATAGAGAAATTACCCGTTATATAGATATTCGATTCGGTTCTACCATGGACTCAACCTCACCTGAGGACAGGAGTTCATGATGACTTGCCCCAACAGCGCCAAACCCGGCATCAAGCCGTTCAGCCAGCTTCAGCATCCGCGTGAAGTGATCCGTCAATTCACCCCCAACTGGTTCGCCGCGACCATGGGCACCGGCGTGCTGGCCCTGGCGCTGGCGCAACTTCCGGTGGCGATTCCCGGGCTGCACGCGGTGGCCGAAGGGTTGTGGCTGTTCAACATTCTGTTGTTCACCCTGTTTACTTTCGCTTATGCCGCGCGCTGGGTGTTGTTTTTCGATGAAGCGCGGCGGATCTTCGGCCACTCCACCGTATCGATGTTCTTCGGCACCATTCCCATGGGCCTGGCGACCATCATCAACGGCTTTCTGCTGTTCGGTCTGCCACGCTGGGGCGAGGGCGTGATCCATCTGGCCGAGGTGCTGTGGTGGCTCGACGTGGCGATGTCGCTGGCCTGCGGCGTGTTGATCCCCTACATGATGTTTACCCGCCAGGAACACAGCATCGATCAGATGACCGCCGTCTGGCTGTTGCCGGTGGTCGCCGCGGAAGTGGCGGCGGCCAGCGGTGGCTTGCTCGCGCCGCATCTGGCTGATGCTCACGCGCAACTGGTGGTGCTGACCACCAGCTACGTGCTCTGGGCATTTTCCCTGCCGGTGGCGTTCAGCATTCTGACCATCCTGTTGCTGCGCATGGCCCTGCACAAACTGCCTCACGAAAACATGGCGGCCTCGAGCTGGCTGGCTCTAGGCCCGATCGGCACCGGCGCGTTGGGCATGTTGCTGCTGGGCAGTGATGCGCCGGCGATCTTCGCCGCCAACGGTCTGCCGGGCATCGGTGAAATCGCTTCCGGTATTGGCCTGGTCGCCGGCATCACGCTGTGGGGGTTCGGCTTGTGGTGGATGTTGATGGCGCTGTTGATCACCGCTCGCTACTTGCGTGACGGCATCCCGTTCAACCTTGGCTGGTGGGGTTTTACCTTCCCGCTGGGCGTGTATTCGCTGGCGACCCTCAAGCTTGCCAGCACGCTGAACCTCGGATTTTTCAGTGTGGTGGGCTGCGTGCTGGTGACGTTGCTGGCGGTGATGTGGCTGATCGTCGGTAAACGCACCGTGCAAGGCGCGTGGCGCGGTGAACTGTTTGTCTCACCTTGTATTGCAGGTTTGAAGAAATAACCTGAAAAGTTTAGGTAATGTGTGGCCTGGATCGCGGATCGGGATTCCAATATGCAGATCCAGGCCATTCTCTACCGACCTCAGGGAAACACGGAAGATGAGTCACCCCTCACAGTTCAACCTGCTTCGCACCCGGCGCTTCCTGCCGTTTTTCATCACGCAGTCGCTGGGCGCCTTCAACGACAACGTGTTCAAGCAGTCGCTGATTCTCGCCATTCTCTATCGGCTGACCATCGAGGGTGACCGTTCGATCTGGGTCAACCTGTGTGCGCTGCTGTTTATCCTGCCGTTCTTTCTGTTCTCGGCGCTGGCCGGGCAGTTCGGGGAAAAGTTCGCCAAGGACGCGCTGATTCGTCTGATCAAACTCGCAGAAATCGCGATCATGGCCGTAGGATCGATCGGTTTTCTCTTCGATCACCTGTCGCTGATGCTGGTGGCGCTGTTCGCCATGGGCACCCACTCGGCGCTGTTCGGGCCGGTGAAGTATTCGATACTGCCGCAGGCGCTGCGAGAGGATGAGCTGGTCGGCGGCAATGGTCTGGTGGAGATGGGCACGTTCCTGGCGATTCTCGCCGGGACCATTGGCGCCGGGGTCATCATGTCCTCGACGCATTACGCGCCACTGGTGTCGACCGCGATTGTCGGCATTGCCGTGCTGGGTTATCTCGCCAGTCGCAGCATTCCGCGTGCAGCGGCGGCGTCGCCGGAAATGCGCCTGAACTGGAACATCTTCAGCCAGTCCTGGGCCACCCTCAAACTCGGCTTGGGCCAGACGCCAGCGGTGTCGCGCTCGATTGTCGGCAACTCGTGGTTCTGGTTTGTCGGGGCGATTTACCTGACGCAGATCCCGGCCTACGCCAAGGAATGGATGCACGGCGACGAAACCGTGGTCACGCTGATTCTTACCGTGTTCTCGGTCGGCATCGCGCTGGGTTCGATGCTTTGCGAGAAGCTTTCCGGGCGTAAGGTCGAGATCGGCCTGGTGCCGTTCGGCTCGTTCGGTCTGACTGTGTTCGGCCTGCTGCTGTGGTGGCATTCCGGCGGTATCCCGGAAAGTGTCACCGGCCACAGCTGGATTGACGTGCTGGGTTTTGTGCATACCTGGGCCGTGCTGGTCGACATTCTCGGCCTCGGCATTTTTGGCGGCTTCTACATCGTGCCGCTGTACGCCTTGATCCAGTCGCGCACCGCCGAAAACGAGCGGGCGCGGGTGATCGCCGCCAACAACATTCTCAACGCACTGTTTATGGTGGTGTCGGCGATCGTTTCGATTGTGTTGCTCAGTGTGGTCAAACTGTCTATTGCGCAGCTGTTCCTGGTGGTGTCGCTGCTCAATATCGGTGTCAATGCGTACATCTTCAAGATCGTTCCCGAGTTCAGCATGCGCTTCATGATCTGGCTGCTCAGCCATTCCATGTACCGCGTTGAGCACCGCAACCTGGAGGCGATCCCGGACGAAGGCGCGGCGTTGCTGGTGTGCAACCACGTTTCGTTCGTCGATGCCTTGCTGATTGGTGGCGCGGTGCGTCGGCCGATTCGCTTTGTCATGTACTACAAGATCTACAACCTGCCGGTGCTGAACTTTATCTTCCGCACGGCGGGGACGATTCCGATTGCCGGACGCAACGAAGACATCCAGATCTACGAAAAGGCCTTCACCCGGATTGCCCAGTATCTGAAGGACGGCGAACTGGTGTGCATCTTCCCGGAGGGCAAATTGACCACCGACGGTGAGATCAATGAGTTCAAGGGCGGGCTGACGCGGATTCTCGAAGAGACACCGGTGCCGGTGATTCCGCTGGCGCTGCAGGGATTGTGGGGGAGTTTCTTCAGTCGCGACCCGAACAAGGGTTTGTTCAAGCGGTTGTGGTCGCGGGTGACGTTGGTGGCGGGTTCGGCGGTAGCGGTTGAAGCCGCGGAACCGGCGAAGTTGCAGGGGGTGGTGGGGGAGTTGCGTGGGGCAGTCAGATAATCGCTGACTTTAAGGGCCTCATCACGAGCAGGCTCACTCCTGCATTTGAAACGCGTTGCCCTGTAGGAGTGAGCCTGCTCGCGAAAGCGGTAGTGGCCTAGGCGCTGACCTTGAGGCCGATCAACCCGGTAATGATCAACGCCACACTGGCCAGGCGAATCAACGCCATCGACTCGCCAAACAGAATGATCCCGGCAATCACCGTACCCACGGCGCCCACGCCGGTCCAGATCGCATAAGCCGTACCCAACGGCAATTCCTTCATCGCCAGACCCAGCAGACCAAGGCTGATGGCCATGGCCGCAACGGTCAGTACGGTGGGAAGCGGGCGGGTGAAGCCGTCGGTATATTTCAGGCCGACGGCCCAGCCGACTTCGAACAGGCCGGCGAAAAACAGAATGATCCAGGACATGAGAGACCTCCATCGATTGACGGGGTCGTCCCCAGATTAATAACTCGATCGAGCCGCAGGGTCGTCCCCGCGTTGCGCAACATATTGACGAGCATTCATCCGGGGATCAAGGTTTGAGGTCAGTCGGCGGCCTGTTGAGCTGCCGTTTCACGATCTTCTTTTTCGCTCATGCGCCGGAAGCAGGTCGAAAGCAGCGCCCCGGAAATGTTGTGCCAGACGCTGAACAGCGCGCTCGGCACCGCCGCCAGTGGCGAGAAGTGCGCACTGGCCAACGCGGCGCCCAGTCCCGAGTTCTGCATGCCGACTTCCAGCGCCAGTGACTTGCGCTGAGCCAGTGGCAACTTGAACAGACGCCCGGTGAAGTAACCCAGCAAGTAGCCGAAGCTGTTGTGCAGCATCACCACGGCCATGATCAGCAGACCGGACTCGGCGATCTTCGCCTGACTGGCGGCAACAACCGCCGTGACGATGATCACGATGCTGACCACCGACACCAGCGGCAACACCTCGACCGCGTGTCGCACCTTGTCACCGAGCAAACGTTGCGCAACCACGCCGAGCACGATTGGCAGCAACACGACTTGCAGGATCGACCAGAACAGCTCCATGAACGACACCGGCAACCACGCCGAAGCCAGCAGCCAGATCAGCGCCGGGGTCAGCAGCGGGGCGAGCAGGGTGGTGACCGCAGCAATCGCCACCGACAGCGCCAGGTCGCCCCGGGCGAGCCAGGTCATCACATTGGAAGAGGTGCCGCTTGGGCAGCAACCGACCAGAATCACCCCGACGGCGATTTCCGGCGGCAGATGAAAGACCTGGCAGAGCAACCACGCCACGCCGGGCATGATCACGAAATGCGCAACCACGCCCAGCGCCACGCGCCACGGATGGCGGGCGACAGCAGCGAAGTCGTCGAGTTTGAGGGTCAGGCCCATGCCGAACATCACCAGCCCCAGCAACGGCACGATGGCGCCTTTGAGACCGAGGAACCACGCCGGCTGCAGGAATGCGATCACGGCGAAAATCAGAACCCAGTAAGCGAAGGTGTTGCCGACAAAGCGGCTGAGTGCAGCCAGTGCGCGCATGGCTTGTTCCTTATTATTGGTTACACACAAAACCAATGTAGGAGTGAGCCTGCTCGCGAAAGCGGAGTGTCAGACACATTAATGTTAACTGTCACTGCGCATTCGCGAGCAGGCTCGCTCCCACAATTTTGAAACTCGCCGGGCGTTAGATCCCCTGCGGCGTCTCTTCACCACCCAGCGCTTCAACCAGTGCCGGCAGGAAGTCGCCGAAGGTCAGCATCATCAAAGTGAAGCTGGCGTCCAGTTGGCCCAGGGCCTCGTCGCCACCGTCCTGTTCGGCCTGATCCTGCAGCAGGTCTTCGAACTTCAGGCGTTTGACGGTCATTTTGTCGTCGAGCATGAACGACAGCTTGTCCTGCCAGGCCAGCGACAGTTGAGTCACGACTTTGCCGGTGCTCAGGTGCAGCTGGATTTCTTCGCTGGTCAGGTCTTGACGCTTGCAGCGCACGATGCCGCCGTCTTCGTGGGTGTCGCGCAGTTCGCACTCGTCCAGGACAAAGAAGTCCGGGGCGGCTTGCTGGGTGGTGACCCATTCGGTCATCACGGCGGTCGGCGCGGTTTTCACGGTCAGCGGACGGACGGGCAGGGTGCCGAGCACTTCGCGCATTGTGGAGAGCAGGTCTTCGGCGCGTTTCGGGCTGGCCGAGTTGACCAGAATCAGCCCCTGTTTCGGCGCGATGGCGGCGAAGGTCGACGAGCGACGGATAAAGGCGCGCGGCAGGAAGGCCTGGATGATTTCATCCTTGATCTGATCGCGTTCCTTCTTATAGACCTTGCGCATCTGCTCGGCTTCGATCTCTTCGACCTTTTCCTTGACCGCGTCGCGCACGACGCTGCCCGGCAGAATACGTTCTTCTTTACGAGCGGCGATCAGCAGGAAGTCACCGCTGACGTGCACCAGTGGAGCATCTTCGCCCTTGCCGAACGGCGCGACGAAACCGTAGGTGGTCAACTCCTGGCTTGCACATGGACGCGCCAGTTTGGTGGCCAGTGCAGTTTCCAGCGCCTCGGCATCGACAGGCAGGTCTTGGGTCAGGCGATAGATAAGCAGGTTTTTGAACCACATGGGGTGAGTCTCTCCTTTATACAAAGGGGGGCATTATTGTCTTCGCCGTGGCATAGGCCAACCCTTCTCTAAGCCTTTGGAAGGCCTGAGAAAATTATTTAAAAAAGTGCTTGCCAGAGGTTGGGTCGCTCCGTAGAATGCGCGCCACACCGAAGCGAAGGGTGATTAGCTCAGCTGGGAGAGCGTCT
>NZ_NQYG01000029.1:0-263 GCF_002878485.1 Pseudomonas sp. AD21 | reverse complement strand
TCGCGGGTTCGAGTCCCGTCCGCTGCGCCATATTCGGTAACCTGGACCACTGAACGCCAGGTCACCACGGAAAAACCCGCTGAAGCGGGTTTTTTTCTGTCTCAAGTTTGTACCTTGTTCCATCGGGTTTGTGTCGTTTCACCGGTTTTCGGATTTTTTTGAAAAAAACTTCAATTAAATCAACACATTACGAAAACTTGTGACATAATGCGTCCCGTAACGAAGCGAAGGGTGATTAGCTCAGCTGGGAGAGCGTCTGCCTT
>NZ_NQYG01000028.1:0-65270 GCF_002878485.1 Pseudomonas sp. AD21 | reverse complement strand
GGGGTCGCGGGTTCGAGTCCCGTCCGCTGCGCCATATTTTACGAGTCAGGCAATGTCTGGTTCGCGATTGCAAAGCACCGAAGCTTGCAGTCAAAACGAGTTACTTGAGCGCAAGCTCAAAGCGATACGCAGCGGTAGTTCAGTCGGTTAGAATACCGGCCTGTCACGCCGGGGGTCGCGGGTTCGAGTCCCGTCCGCTGCGCCATATCTGTTTCAAGGACCACTGAACGCCTTGAAACACCGAAAGCAACCTTGGTTGATTCGGATCCGATAGCAAAGACCCTGGTCGAAAGACCGGGGTTTTTTGTGTCTGAAATTTGGCTTTTTCCCTCTGCTCCTTCCCTCTGATTCTGAATCCGACACAAATCCCCATGTGGGAGCGAGCCTGCTCGCGAATGCGGTGTATCGGCAAAAAATGCGCTGACTGACACTACGCCTTCGCGAGCAGGCTCGCTCCCACATAGGGCGTTGGTGTCTTCAATGAACTCCTGCGGTCTCACGCCGCATTGATTTTTTGATTCTTTAGTCAAATTTTTGTAACTGGTTGTTTGCTGCGAGCCCGGAAACCTTTAAAGTTAACCTTTCGGTCAGCTTTGCACTGTCATTACGCCCTTTGTTTAGCCAAAAAGGGCTTCTGCAAGACTCGAGATTCCCAGTAGATAACCAGAAGGGCGGACACATAACCGCCCAGAGGATGATCCATGTCCAACCGTGATATATCCCGGCGCTCGTTCCTCCAGGGCGGGCTGGTGGCGGGTGTGAGCGTCACGCTCGCGCCGCTCAGCAGTCAGGCGCTGGCTGCCTTGATGGAAAACAGCGTCACTGTGCCGTCCGAGAAGTGGCTCGGCAACAACGGCAAGGCGCGCCAACGTAACGACGCATTGTCCAAGGTCTGCGGCAGCAAAGTATTCGCTCGCGACATTCGCTCCAGGGACATGCCGGGCTGGCCTGAACAGCAAGGCCACGCCATGCTGCTCAAAACCATCAAGGCTGACCGTATCTACGACGGCTACGACCTGTCGTGGCTCGGCGCCGACCTGCAACCTGACCGTATCGTCACCGCGGCCGACCTGGACAAGGACGGCATCGTGTTTCCGGAAGAGCATGCCCCGGACCCATTGCTGCCGGAAGGCAAAGTGCCGATGTTCATCGGTCACCCAGTAGCGATCCTGATCTGGAACGATTTCGAGCGTTTCCGCCAGGCCAAGAACAAACTCAAATTCAATGACAAGGCGATTCGTTACGGTGCACAAGTGCCGTACTACGAAGGCGACCCCTATGGCAGCTTCCGCTACGTGCGCGTGGGTGGCCCGACCTCGGCTGATGAAGACGAATTCGCCAGCCTCAAGGACTCGATCCTGTTCCCGATGCTGAAAAACCGTCGCCCGGTGTGGAATTCCCAGCCAAACCTGCACGGCAACCTGACCGAGCGTGGTCTGTTCTACGCCGACCGCATGAAGAAGGAGATCGACACGCCGCCGGACAATTGGCTGGTGTTCGACGAACGTTACAAGACCCCGTCGATCGAGCCGGCCGCGATGGAGCCGGACAACGGCAACGGCTGGTACGACCCGAAAACCAAGACCCTGCACTTCGTGGTGGCTACCCAGTGCCCGCTGGAAGCTGCGACCGAGACTGCGAAAATGATCGCGCCGTCGCGCTTCGGCCTGGCCAACCTGAACATGCACCCGGGTTACACCGTGGGTTACGGTTCCAAAGACCACAACATCTTTGTCTACTACGCAGCCCTCGCGGCGTTGTACGGCGCCGGAGTGCCGGTGCGTCTGGCCAACGATCGCTACGAGCAGTTCCAGAGCGGCATCAAGCGTCACCCGTTCGACATCCGCTACCAGTTGGCGGTGGACAAGAACGATTACAGCTTCAAGATTTTCCGCGCTGAAATGAGTGTTGATGGCGGCGGTCGGATCAACTACAGCCCGTCGGTGGCTGCGGTTGGCGCCACGGCTGCACAGTCGATCTACTACATGCCGCAGAACGATCTGCAGGTCACCGCTTACTACTCGCGTGGTGTTGAAGCGGGTTCGATGCGCGGCTACGGTACGCTGCAAAGCATGGCCTCGACCGAAATGATGGTCGACGAAATCGCCAATCGCCTCGGTGTCGACGCGATCGACCTGCGTCGCAAGAACGCCCTGCGTTCAGGCATGAAAAACACCCAAGGTGCGATTCCGGCCGGTGCCTTGCGCCTGCACGAGATTCTCGACAAGGCTTCGGTGCACGAAGTCTGGAAAAACCGCGACGCGATCAAGCAGCAGCGCGAAGCCGCCGACCCGGACAACTGGTACGGCATCGGTTTTGCCATTTGCCAGAAAGACTTCGGCACCGGTTCGGAAGCGCCGATGGCCAGTATCGAATTCACCGCTGAAGGTCGCATTACCCTGCGCCACATCGGTATCGAAATCGGCACCGGCATGTCCACTTCGCAAGCATTGGTGGTGGCCGATTTCCTCGGCAGCCCGGCGCATGACGTGAAGACTGGTGAAACCGAATGGAAGGAAATGCAGCTGATCACCAGCGGCAACCCTTACATCATGAGTCAGGCCGAGCAGGACAACCTGCTGCGCAACCCGCGCTGGGTCGGCAAGCTGGCCTCGGCGTCGTCCGCGACCAACTCGGCTTATTACTTCAGCCACGCCACCCGTGAAGCGGCGCGCGTGCTGTTCAACAACGGTTTGTGGCCGGCGGCCATGGAGATCTGGCGTCAGGGGCCTTACGGCGGGCAAGCCAACCCTTACGTCGTGCGTCGTGAAGATGCGCATTGGGTCGACGGCAAGCTCACTGCCAACGGCATGCAGCCGCTGACCTTCGAAGAGCTGGCCAGGCACGCTCACGAGCGTGGTCTGGTGACCGGCGCCACCGTGCACGCGTTCAACCGCTGGAGCTGGGCCGAGGCCGAATACAGCATCGACGGCGTGCGCGAGCGTCTGCCGCTCGATGGTCTGGCGGTGAAGTACGGCGATGGTGCGCCGAAGGCGAAGAAGGCGCTGATGAGCACGGCGGGTTTCCACCTGCTGGATCGCCAGAACATCAACTACCCGGTTGTCCAACTGAACAATGCTGCGGTGACTTACTACAGCCCGGTGGCCACGCTGGTAGAACTGAAGGTCAACAAAGGCTCGGCGGAAGTCGAAGTACTCAACCACCACTCGTGGGTCGAGTGCGGCCGGGTGCTGGTCGAAGAACTGGTCAAGGGCCAGCTCGAAGGTGGGATCGCCATGGGCATCGGTCACGCGCTGATGGAAGAGATGCCGCTGTACGAAGGCGGACCGGGGGAGGGTGACTGGAACTTCAACCGTTATCGCCTGCCGATGGCCCGCCACGTGGCGGTGTGGAAGCAAACGGCAGAGATTCTGCCGCCGCTGTCGCCAAGCGATCCGTCCAAAGGCATCGCCGAAGTGGTGATGATCCCGGTGGTCGGTGCCATCGGTAACGCTGTGGCGCACGCCATCGGTAAACGTGTTCGCGATCTGCCAATCACTGCTGCGCGCATCAAGGAGGCCCTCAATGGCTAACCGTCCGCTTCAACTGACCCTCAATGGTCAATCCGTCGGCCCGGTGGACATCCCTGATGACCTGCCGATGATCGACTACCTGCACGAATACAAGAACCTCACCGGTTCGCGCCTGGGCTGCGGCCAGGGCATCTGCCACGCCTGCGTGGTGATCGTCGACAACCCGGACGGCACCAGCGAAGAAGTGCGCACCTGCATCACCGGCGCGCATTACTTCGAAGGCAAGAAAGTGCGCACCATCGAAGCTCACGCCAAGCGTGACGAGCAGGGTCAGGTCACTGAACTGAACCCGATCCAGCAACGCTTCGTCGACGAATTCGCCTTCCAGTGCAGCTACTGCGCGCCGGGTTTCGTCAACGCCGCGACGGTGCTGGTGGAGAAGCTGCAGCGCCAGCCGATCGCCAAGAGCAAGCTGGAACAGGTCATCGAGGACAGCCTCGGCCATCACGTCTGCCGTTGCACCGGGTACGTGCGTTACTACAACGCCACCCGCAACGTGCTGACCGATCTCGGCCTGGTCAAGGAGGGTTGAGCATGAAGCATCTACTGACCCGCCTGACTCTGGCGGTCGGGCTGGCTGCGCCGGTGTTGTTTGCCCACGCCGATGATCAGGTCAAGCGCGGCGAATACCTCGCCCGCGCGGCCGACTGCATGGCGTGCCACACCGCACCGGGCGGCGCGCCGTTTGCCGGCGGGCTGCCGATCGTGTCGCCGTTCGGCACGATCTACGGCACCAACATCACCCCGAGCAAAGAGTACGGCATCGGCCTGTACAGCGATGACGAATTCTTCGCTGCGTTGACCGAAGGCAAGCGTCGCGACGGCGCTAATCTGTACCCGGCGATGCCGTACACCTCGTATCACCTGGTGCCGCGTGAAGATTCGGACGCGATCCACGCCTACCTGAAAACCATCGAGCCGATCGAGCGTGCGGCGCCGGTCACCAGCCTGAGCTTTCCGTTCAACGTGCGTCTGGGCCTGATGGGCTGGAACATGCTGTACGGCAAAGCCCTGAAACTGCAGCCGGCCGAAGGTAAAAGTGAATCCTGGAAGCGCGGCCAGTACATGGTCGAAGTGCTCGGTCACTGCGGCGAATGCCACACGCCACGCGGCCTGCCGGGCGCGATGCAACTGGACAAGCGTCTGACCGGCGGCATCCTCAACGGTTATCTGGCGCCGAGCCTGCTCGCCACCGATCTGGCGGCGCGCGGCTGGAACCAGCAGGATCTGAGTACGTTCCTCAAGCACGGCATGAGTGCGCAGGGGACGATGTTCAACGAGATGTTCCCGGTGTTCCACAACAGCACCCAGGGCCTGAACGATCAGGATCTGGCAGCGATGGCGACGTTCCTGCTCGGCGACAAGCCGCCAGCAGCCAAAGAACTCGTTGAAGTGCCGGTGGACAAGCTCAGCCCGAGCGCCCAGCGCGGCCGTCAGGAATATTTGAACGTCTGCGCCGGTTGCCATGCCGCCGGTGGTGAAGGCAAACCGCACATCGCCGTGGCCATGCGTGGCAATACCACGCTGCGCCTGGAAGATCCGCGCAACCTGGTGCGGGTGATCGAGGACGGCATCGGCGAGCAGAAATTCGCCGGGTTCGAGCACATGCAGCCGATGCCGGGTTTTGCCGACAAGCTCAGCGCTGAGCAGCTTACTGATTTGATGAACTATCTGCGTCAAGGCTGGGGTGGTCAATCGGCAGCGTTGGCGGTCAGCGACGTGCAGAAGCTGCAAGCGGAAGTCCCGGCCGTCGAGCACAAGGCGCACTGACATGCAGCATCTCGATCTGCAAGTGGTACGGCGGGCGCTGGAGTGGTCGGTGGCGGGGCAGCGCCTCTGGCTCTGCACCGTGTTGACCACCTACGGCTCGGCGCCGCGCGCACCGGGTTCACTGCTGGCAGTGAACGATGGCGGGCAGTGGATCGGGTCGCTGTCCGGTGGCTGCGTCGAGGAAGACTTTCTCGAGCGCGTGGCGGAAGGTGCGTTTCTCGATGCGGTCAACGTGGTGCGTTACGGCAAAGGTGATGATCCGCGCTCGCGGGTCAGCCTGCCCTGTGGCGGCATTCTCGACGTACTGGTAGAGAAATTTGACGCCGGCTGCGAGGTGCAGGTGCATCTGCGTGAGCTCGAATCGGCGCTGCTCGGTCAGCGCCGCTTGATTCGCGAAGTCGATCTGGCCAGTGGTGCGCGCAGTCTGTTCGCTGATCGCGAGCAGGGCGCGCGCATCGAGCGCGAGATCGACCGGGTGCGGATTCGCATTGGAGCCGCTCAGCGTCTGTTGCTGGCGGGATATTCCAGCGTGGCGCAGGCGTGCGCCGAGTTCGCGGTCGGTCTCGGCTTCGAAGTGATTCTCTGCGATCCGCGTGATGACGTGCTCGAAGGCGTGGTGCTGAATGGCGTGGAGATTCGTCGACAGTTGCCGTCAGTGTTCATCGCCGACGGCGGCTGTCACCGTGATACCGCGGTGGTGGCGTTGACCCACGATCCGCGTATCGACGACCTGGCGATGATGGAGGCGGTGCGCACCGAGGCGTTTTACATCGGCGTCATGGGCTCGCAGCAGACTTCGCAGAAACGCTTCGAGCGCTTGCGCAGAATTGGCGGGCTGGGGGAGGTTGAACTGGCGCGGATTCATGCGCCGATCGGCTTGAACCTGGGCAGTAAGACGCCTGCGGAAATCGCCTTGGCGGTGCTCGCTGACATCTTGCGGATCCGTAGCGGGATCGCTCGGGACCAGCTCTGAAACAAGCTGGTAGCGTACTTTTTGTGGCGAGGGGATTTATCCCCGATAGGTCGCGTAGCGCCCCCTTATTTAGAGGGAGTTGCTACGCAGCCCATCGGGGATAAATCCCCTCGCCACATGTGTTTCTGCAGTCAGAATCCGAATTTGTCGCGCAACCCGTAGTACCACGCGCCCAACGCGGCAAACGGCGTACGTAGCATCTGCCCGCCCGGGAATGGGTAGTGCGGTAAATCAGCAAACGCATCGAAACGCTCAGCCTGACCGCGCAATGCTTCAGCCAGCACCTTGCCGGCCAGGTGCGTGTAGGTCACGCCGTGGCCGCTGCAGCCTTGTGAATAATAGATGTTGTCGCCCAGACGCCCGACCTGCGGCAGGCGCGACAGGGTCAGCAGGAAGTTGCCAGTCCAGGCGTAGTCAATCTTCACGTCTTTCAGCTGCGGGAAGGCCTTGAGCATTTTCGGACGGATAATCGCTTCGATGTTCGCTGGATCCCGCGCGCCGTAAACCACGCCGCCGCCGAAGATCAGGCGCTTGTCGCCGGTCAGACGGTAATAGTCGAGCAGGTAGTTGCAGTCCTCAACGCAGTAATCCAGTGGCAGCAGGGATTTCGCCAGCTCTTCGCCCAGCGGTTCGGTGGTGATCACCTGCGTGCCGCATGGCATGGACTTGGCCGCCAGTTCCGGTACCAGATTGCCGAGGTAGGCGTTGCCGGCGACGATGATGAACTTGGCCCTGACCTTGCCTTGCGGCGTGTGCACCACCGGGTTGGTGCCGCGCTCGATGCGCACGGCGGGCGATTGCTCGTAGATTGTACCGCCGAGGGATTCCACGGCGGCGGCCTCACCCAGCGCCAGGTTCAGCGGATGGATGTGGCCACCGCTCATGTCGAGCATGCCGCCGACGTACTGATCGCAGGCCACCACTTCGCGAATGCGGCGCTCGTCGAGCAGCTCCAGTTGCGTATGGCCGAAGCGTTCCCACAGGCGCTTCTGTGATTCCAGGTGACCCATCTGCTTGGCGGAGAGGGCGGCGAACACGCCGCCGTCCTTCAGGTCGCACTGGATGTTGTACTTGGCGACGCGCTCGCGAATGATCCGGCCGCCCTCGAACGCCATCTGCCCGAGCAATTGCGCCTGCTTGGGCCCGACGCTGCGCTCGATGACGTCGATGTCGCGGCTATAGCTGTTGACGATCTGCCCGCCATTGCGCCCAGACGCCCCGAAACCAACCCTGGCCGCTTCCAGCACCGTCACGCGAAAACCGTTCTCCAGCAGGAACAACGCCGAGGACAGCCCAGTGTACCCGGCGCCAATCACACAGACATCCGTCTCCACATCATCCTGCAAGGCTGGACGTGGCGGTACGGCATTGGCCGACGCAGCGTAATAAGACTCTGGGTAAGGGGTGTTCGCCATCCTGCAGCCTCTGTTTAATATATTTTACGAGTGCGCCGATGCTACCCGAGTTGAAAAACCTCCGCCAGCCACCGGAAAAATCTTCTTCACCGGCCCGAAATTAAATATTTTGCATATTCATAGGGTTAGGTGAAAAAAAGGTGTTGACACCCCTCCGGAATTCCGTAGAATGCCGCCTCACAGCAGGCACGTAGCTCAGTTGGTTAGAGCACCACCTTGACATGGTGGGGGTCGTTGGTTCGAGTCCAATCGCGCCTACCAAACAAAATCCGCTCTGCTGGGCGGTCTAGAAGGGCTCACCGAAAGGTGAGCCCTTTTTTGTTGTCTGCGATTTGCAAAACCACCATATGTAGCAATAGTCGACTCATTTTTCCATGGACTGGCAGATGAAAAGCTTGGATGACCTGATAGACAGCCACGACCCCGCGTTACCTCTTGTTGAAAAAATGTTGGCAGAAACAACCCGCAATTATGAGTTGCTGCCACCGTCCACTGATAACTCAAGAGTGCTCTGTGCTCTACAGGTCACGACGAGATCAACGTTAGGCGCTATTGCTTACGAAACTGGGGGGCTACTGATCGATCATGGGTGGTTGCGAGTACTTGGTTCTGGGCATGCGCAATTACCTCGAAATCTCTCTGATTGGAACGACGGTCGAGCGGCGGGTTATTTGCTGGTCGCTGATGACGCTGCTGGAGGGTTCTTTTCCATCAATGGGGGCGGGCTTGGGGATGACGTGGGGGAGATGTATTACTGGGCGCCAGATTCGTTGCAGTGGGAGCAGTTGGGCATTGGTTATACCGACTTTCTCTGCTGGGCCTTGAGTGATCGGCTTACTGCCTTTTACGAGGGCTTGCGTTGGGACGGTTGGCGTGAGGACCTGAGTGGGCTGGGAGCGGATCAGTGCTTTTCCTTCTACCCGTTTCTTTGGGCGCGGGAAGGCTCAATCGAAGGAAGTCGCCGTACGATGGTCGATGTAATTGAGCAGTTCGACATGAATGTCGAGCTGGCTAACAAACTCGATTATGGCACTGAACAGCCGGCCTGAAGCTTCCTGCTCGTCAGCCCAGAAGAAGCCATTGAGCGGAATTTGTCATTTCTGAAAAGAGTAATAAACCATGGCCGGCCTTCAAGTGTCAGCGGCGCTCGCAGGATCTGTCGCGGGTAGGGGGGGCTCGTTCGAGCCGAACCCCTTTTCCTGGCCGTCGTGAAAAAGTCTCCGTGATTGGAGCTGGCCTGAAAAGACTGAATCACTCCATGAGTTTTTTGCCATATTTGTAGGCAAGGTAGCCCCCAAGGCCAACCGCAATAGTTCCACCGACCACCCAGCCGACGACGGGGACTGCGCTTGCAGCTGCCGCAGTACCGGCGATTGCAGAAACTCCGCCTGCCATGCCTGCTCCACCCGCTGCAACTGCTCCACCTCCTGCTGTTGCCAATGCGGCTGTTGTTGCTGCCGCCCCAGCACCTGCGGTGCCAAGCGTTGCTGCAGCTGTGGCAGAGGCGGCTGTCGCCGCTCCTGACACGCCAATAAAACCGCCGATTCCTGCTCCAGTTGCAGCGCCCACTCCCGCAGCAATTGCGTCGTCCGTTTCAATAGCCATGCGTACCTGCCATGTTAATGTCATTTGAAGTGCGGATGACATCATAAAGCCATCATTCTGTGAAGAGGTCTTGAACTCCAGGCCGAAAATTCACCTTAATCCTGTGGGTTATGAGAGTGGGCTGGAAGTGAAGATCAAGCGGCCGCAGGCCTGGCTAATGTTGATTTGTTATGGGCACCTAAAGTCCCAAGCATCAATAATCAGGTCTGCTACCTCTTCACCAGTCGTTGTGACGCCTAAACATTGCTTGTTTTTCTTGTAATGCAATTCGCAATATTGCACGCCTTGGCTGCATCGTTCGATTTCAATGATACCCATGTTTTGAAGTTCTATTGCCGTACCAACGGGCTGCATCTCTTTCGATACGCTGGGTTTCCAGCCGTGTTTGAGTAATGCCTTTCGTGCTGATAAGAAAGGCATTCCTTCCTTGATGGGAATGTCTGTTGCGCTGGCAATGGTGCTGGCGCAGCAGAGCAAAATACATGCAATCAGATGTGGTCTCATTTGGTAGTCCCAGCAGATTTCTTGTCGGTGGCCTCCATGCGGCGGGCGGTGGCCCATCGGTAAAGCTTCCCATTGTCCGGATGCCTTGTGTTGCATCTTCAATGTCGACCGAAAAAAACACCGCTCGTCGCCAGCGCCCTTTAAAATTATGTGGATATTGAATGACTTACGAGCGTTACGAACCAGCCGGTTATCAAAAAAACGTTGTTACTGGCCGTGGATTTCAGTAACATTCGCCCCGCGTTCACCACCACGGTTTATGCATTTTTAAATCCCAAGCTTCCATCAGCTGCTTGGGATTTTTTTTGCCTGCGATTTGGCGATTCCCACTTTCTGTCTCCCTGCTTCCTTCGCGAAGCTTTCTAGCCCCACGATGCTGTGTGGGCGTAACTGACGTTTTTCGACTACTACTGACTGGCGTTTTCCAGGGCTTTTTCAAAGGAGTTCGTTGATGCTGGTTCACTGGTTGCTTGCCGCTATCCATCTATTGGCTTTCGCCTTGGGCTTTTGGGCCGTGTTGACCCGTGGTACGGCGTTCAGTCGTCTGGCTGCTGGCGTCGGCGAGGCGAAGCGAGTTTTGCTTGCCGATAATCTGTGGGGGATTGCTGCGCTGGTGCTGCTGGTGACCGGCGGCATGCGCGCCTTCGGCGGCTTTGAAAAGGGCACTGACTATTATCTGCACCAGCCGCTGTTTCACTTGAAGATGACGCTGTTCGTGCTGATTCTGCTGTTAGAGCTGGCGCCGATGATTACGCTGGTCAAATGGCGGATCGCATTGGCGCGGGGCAAGGCGATCGATACCGGACGTATAAAGCTGTATGCGCGGATCAGCCACGTCGAGGCGCTGCTGTTGGTGCTGATGGTGATCGCCGCCACCGGCATGGCGCGAGGCGTGACGTTCGGCTAACAGGGGGCAATTCCCTGTGTTCTCTCGGAAACGTCTGACAGCCAGGCTTGGCAGTCGCAGGTAGTATCGCGCTGCAGGAGAGGGAAGGGAGCGAGTGAAACGGAGGGGGGATGTGTCAGGCGCCGTGCCCAGTGGGCTGGGGAGCGGATGGCAATACGGCGCGTGAATCTTTAGCCAGTCATTACGCTGAGCAAACGAACTGGCTACTGACTGCAATGCGGCTCAGGGTGTTTGTGGCTTGTCCGGGGCGGTCAGGCCAGCCTGAATACGCTGATAAATCTCTTCGCGGTGTACGGCGACGTTTTTCGGGGCGTTGATGCCGATGCGGACTTGCTGACCGCTTACGCCGAGGATGGTGATCGTAATGTCATCACCAATGTTTATGCTTTCACCGACTTTGCGGGTGAGTATCAGCATGGTCTTCTCCTTGATTGCTTTGTAGGGCACCTGATTCAGACAGTGCAGAGGTCGGTGGTACGTATAGATTAGTGCGAAGTCTCACGGTTTGGGTGCCTCTTTCTGACGCGCAGATGCGGCATTAATTCCCAGGGCGTAACTATACAGAGGCTGCAATCATCAATCTCGTTGTTTTGTGCCCATTTTGCGGGCCTCGCGAAGTATTTATGAATGTTAAGATTGCCGCTTTGAGATTTTCGAGGAAAGCGTTGTGCGCAAATTGGTCTGGATGGTCGCGGCACTGGCATTGGCAGGATGTGGTGAAGGCAAGAGTGTAGACGTGCAGAAGCCGAAAACGGCAGTCGCGGCCGCCCCTGCGGCAGTGTCCGCCCCGCAGTGGGACCTCGAAGTGCGTGGCGAAACGCCTCAGGCTGTCAGCGACCTGAGTGGCTGGTTGATCGAGCATGCTTTCGTGCCGACCGTGATCAAGGACAGCAGCGGCAAGACGCGGATCCTGATTGGCCCGTTCAACTCTCAGGCCGAGGCTGAAGCGCGCAAGGTGCAAGTGGACGCGGCCTTGGTGAAGGCCAAGAAACAGAACGTTGAATCGGTGATCGTGGAGCATCCGCTCGCGCCGTAAGCAGCGCTTTCAGCGGAGCGGCCTAAAGGACATCGCAGGCGATTCGTCTTATACGAGTCAATCACGATTTTCTGCAGGAGCTCCGCATGGCCTCCACCGCTCCCTATAAACTTTTCAATGCAGTGCTGCAGCGCAAGACGCTGTTGAGCCCGCACATGATGCGGATCACGCTGGCTGACCCTTCAATCGGTGGCATGGCCACCTGGGCGCCGGACCAACGCGTCAAACTGTTCTTCCCTGCTGAAGATGGAACCCCCGCAAAGCTCGCGCAGGAGGAGGGTTGGTACGCGCGTTTTCGTTCGATGCTCGCGAACCGTCGACCGGCAATGCGTACTTACACCATTCGTCATCTGCGCGCCGATCAAGGCGAAGTCGACATCGATTTTGTCCTGCATGGCGAGACCGGTCCTGCTTCGCGTTGGGCGCTGCATGCGCAGCCGGGTGCCTCGATGCAGATTCTCGCTCCCGACCGCGGATTTTCCGCGCAGGACGCCGGAGGGTTTGAATGGAAGCCGCCGCAGATACTCCAGCAGGTTTTGCTGGTGGCCGATGCGACGGCATTGCCAGCGGCCATGGGCATTCTCGAAGAGTTGGCCGCCCTGGCCGAACCGCCCCAGGTTCAGGCGTACTTTGAAGTGGACAGCGCCCCAGACATGCTCTCGGTACCAGACTGGCCCGGGCTGTCGGTGCAGTGGCTGGTTCGCGATCAGGCGCCGGCAGCGGTTGCTGGTGCGTTGATGGCAGAGGCAGTGCAACGGGCGTTCCTGCCGGCAGATGATTCCTCAGCCGGGCAAGCTGCCGAACTGGCTGAAGTCGATATCGACAAGGACATTCTCTGGGAGATCGCCAATACCGCCCCTGAAGGGTTCTATGGCTGGATTGCCGGAGAAAGCGCTGCGGTGATGCGCCTGCGCAAGCACCTGATCAAGGCATGCGGCATCCCGAGAGAATCGCTGAACCTGATGGGGTACTGGCGCTACAACAAGGCCGGCAGCTAGGCACAAAAAAGGCCTCGAACACCACGTTCGAGGCCTTTTCTTTTGGCTGGAGGATCAGCCGCAGGCTTTCAGGTTCACCGGGCCGACAAACTCATTGCCGCGTCCCATCACGCACGCCACGCTCTGGTTGCGCTGGCGTTCCCAGTCTTGCACCGGGTAGGTCTTGTCCCACGCCTCGTACAGCTGCCGATCCTGTTTCGACAGGCGCAAGCCGTACTGCTTGCTCATGTAGAAGTAGGTGCGAGCGATCATGCCGCGAATCGACGGGCGGGGCATGACCTTCTTGGCCTTGAAGTCGACCTGGGTCAGGCACGAGCCGTACTGGCCGGATTGCACCGGCAGCCAGCCATAACTGAAGTTGCTGCGATCACCGTTGACCTCGCCGATGCTCGGCACCAGATTGTGCAGATCGGCTTCGGCTTTCTGATAGCTCGGGTCATAGCGCGTGCAGTTTTTGCGCCCGCCCGACTGCCAGCATTGACGCTGATGGCCGAACTCCCACGCCGGCACAATGTGCTCCCACTCAATGCGCGAAGCGCGCTTGGCATTTTTGCGCGGCACGTAGCCGCAAGCCTTCAAGTCCACCTTGTTGCCGGTGTACTTGCACCCGCAGTAAAACTCGGTGGACTGTGGTGCATACAGTTTCCAGGCGACCTTCTTGGCTTCGGTAAAGGTGCGGGGTGCGCCAGCGTGGGCACCACACGCGATGAACAGCAACAGCAAAGCAAAACAGCGGACACTCATTGAATCAATCTTCCTTCGGCACAACCCAAAAAATCTGCACGCCGCCATCGTCGCGATAGGCGAGAGTGACGTTATCGTTCTCGTCGATTTCCTCGAGCAGTTGCTCCCAGGCATCCATCGGCTCGTCCGGTAAACGGAAGATCAAGGCGGCTTTGGCTTTTTGTGCGGTGGGAGAATTGATGATTTTCTGAACGCGCATGCCCATGCGTTCGTAAGCGTCAGGAGCATCAGGAGAGGTGGCCACGAGGTTATCCTTATTAAGCTGTACGTGCATACAGTATTTAGCTGTAGGCATTTTCGCAACTGCTTAAAATTCAAGAAAATCCTCTGACAGCGCTTTTCCGGTTTTGGTGTAAGTCGGGTCGATTATTTTGTGCGAAAAAGTCGCGCTCGGCGTAGGTGGCAGCACCACCCGCCGCGCGGGCGAGTGGTGAGCAAGCTGCCCGACCCGGAAGGGTCAGGCGAGGGTCAATCAATATTCCCAGAACATCCGTTGCAGCTCTTTGCTGTCGTTGGTCTTGGTCAGGGCGACCATGGCCAGGATGCGGGCTTTTTGCGGGTTCAGATCGTGAGCGACAACCCAGTCGTACTTGTCGTCAGGCTGTTCGGCGTTACGCAGGACGAAACCACCGGCGTTGACGTGGGACGAGCGGATGATCTGCACGCCATCCTTACGCAGGGCTTGCAGGGATGGGACTACGCGGGAGGACACCGAACCATTGCCGGTACCGGCATGGATGATCGCTTTGGCACCGGCCTGGGCCAGAGCCTTGTAGGCGGTGTCGTCGACGTTGCCGTAGGAGTAGGCGATTTCTACGTCAGGCAGGCTCTTGATGTTCTTGATGTCGAATTCCGAATCCATGGTGTGACGCTTGGCTGGCAGGCGGAACCAGTAGGATTTGCCTTCGACCACCATGCCCAGCGGACCCCAAGGGCTTTTGAACGCTTCAGTCTTGAGGTTGATCATCTTGCTGACATCGCGACCGGACTGGATTTCATCGTTCATGGTCACCAGCACGCCTTTGCCGCGCGCTTCTTTGCTGCTGGCCACGGCAACGGCGTTGTACAGGTTGAGCATGCCGTCCGCCGACATGGCGGTGCCCGGACGCATAGAGCCAACCACGATGATCGGCTTGTCGGTCTTCTCGACCAGGTTCAGGAAGTAGGCGGTTTCTTCCAGGGTGTCGGTACCGTGGGTAATGACAATGCCATCGACGTCCTTGCTGTCGGCCAGTTCGGACACGCGACGGCCCAGTTGCAGCAGGTTTTCGTTGGTGATGCTTTCGGAGGCGATCTGCATGACTTGTTCGCCGCGCACATTCGCCAGTTTGCTCAGCTCGGGGATGCCGGCGATCAACTGTTCAACGCCTACCTTGGCCGCTTGATAAGTCGCGCTGTTGGCTGCGCTGGCGCCAGCGCCGGCAATGGTGCCGCCGGTCGCGAGTACCACGACGTTGGCGAGTTTGGTCTGGGTTTCGACTTCTTTTGCCTGGAGGGCGGTCGGCAGAAGCAGGAGGAGGGCCAAAGCGCCCGGTGCCAAGGTGTTGAAAGCAGATTTCATTATTTTTCTCTCTAGTAGTGAGACGGTGCTGATGCAGGTTCATCTAGATGCGCCCCGAGCTGATCTGAATACTCGGGGTACAGGCTAGGGAGCAGGATCTGTCCCAGCCGTACTTTGCTTTAGAGAAATGTTTAACTTCATGATTTACATCAAGATTTTATGGAATGGCAAATAGTTGGGCAAATCGCCTGTCCGGTTTTCCGAACATTGGAAGCTTTCGCGTTCGGTTCGCCGAAAAAGACTACGATCGCTGTCGAACGAAACGGCTTTCCAGTTTCAGGTTTTCTGCTAAAGAAACCCGTCAGCAGGCCGATGGGTGTTCAAGGAAACGCTTATTTAGGGAGTTCACATGTCACTGACGATCGGTTTTTCAAACCCTGGTGCAGTCACCATCGGCGGTAAAACCGCAGCGACGATCAATGCAATGAATCAGGCGGAAGCGGACGCTGCTGACGAGGCACTTGGCGTTGAAAAAGAGCCGAGCAAACAGGTCCGAACCGGTGGTCCTGCGCAAGAAGCCAACAAGGCTGATAGTGGCGACAGCGGCGATAGTCTGAGCGTCACCGTGAAAATGCTGCTGAAGCGGATGAAGGAATTGCAGAAGCAACTGCAGGAGCAACAGCAGCAATTGGCGGCTGCACAAGCTGCGAGTTATCCGACGCCGGAGGCCAAGTCGCAGGCGGTCATGTCCATTCAGGGGCAGATTGCACAAACCAGCGGCGCATTAATGGAGGTCGCGGCTGCGCTGCTCAAGGAAATGTCCCAGGGGCCCACCAGCGGCAGCATGGTCAACACCACGGCCTGAGCATCGAAGGGCGAATCGACGGATTCGCCCTGCACTCGATACCGATTTCTGATTGTTGACAAATGTCGGCGGGATTCGCATAGTTCGGTCTACGCAAACGTTTGCGCGCCTTTTCCGATGCACTATTGCCCGGAGGAAAGCGATCAAGCTTACGCCAGCGCGAGCGTTGCTCACAATAATCATAAGATCGGAGTGAACCCATGAAGCTGCCATTTGCTGGACGTCTTCTTGCTGTCGCTATGCTGGCTGCCGCAGCCGCCGCACTACCTGTCTCTTCGGCCTTCGCCGAGTCTCCTGAAAAACCCAAAGTCGCGCTGGTCATGAAATCCCTGGCCAACGAATTCTTCCTGACCATGGAAGACGGCGCCAAGGCCTACCAGAAAGAACACTCCGCCGATTTCGACCTGATCTCCAATGGCATCAAGGACGAGACCGATACCGCTGGCCAGACCCGCATCGTCGAGCAGATGATTCTGGCGAAGGTCAATGCGCTGGTCATCGCACCGTCCGATTCCAAGGCCATGGTGCCGGTGATCAAGAAAGCCGTCGATGCCGGTATCACCGTGATCAACATCGACAACCAGCTCGATCCGCAAATCGTCAAAAGCAAGAACATCAGCGTGCCATTCGTGGGGCCGGACAACCGCAAGGGTGCACGTCTGGTTGGCGAGTACCTGGCCAAGCAACTGAAGGCCGGTGACGAAGTCGGCATCATCGAAGGTGTGTCCACCACCACCAACGCCCAGCAGCGCACCGCCGGCTTCAAGGATGCGATGGACGCGGCGCAGATCAAGGTGGTCTCGCTGCAATCCGGTGACTGGGAGATCGACAAGGGCAACAAGGTTGCCGCGTCGATTCTCAGCGAATACCCGGATGTAAAAGCGCTGCTGGCGGGTAACGACAGCATGGCCGTCGGCGCCGTTTCCGCGGTGCGTGCTGCCGGCAAGGCGGGGCAGGTGCAGGTTGTCGGCTACGACAACATCAACGCCATCAAACCGATGCTCAAGGACGGCCGCGTGCTGGCGACTGCCGATCAGTTCGCCGCCAAACAGGCGGTGTTCGGCATCGAGATCGCGCTGAAAATCCTCAAGGGCGAGAAAGTCGACAGCGGCGTCAATGGTGTGATCGAAACGCCGGTCGAGCTGGTCACTAAGTAAGTCTTTTGGCGACACAACGGCGCTCGTCCGTCCGGGCGAGCGCATGGAGAGTTTTTTATGTCAGTTTCCGCCCCGAACGCTGTCCTCTCGGTCAGCGGTATCGGTAAGACCTATGCGCAACCGGTGCTCACAGGCATCGACTTGACGCTGATGCGCGGTGAAGTGCTGGCGCTGACCGGCGAGAATGGTGCCGGTAAAAGCACGCTGTCCAAGATCATTGGTGGTCTGGTCACGCCGACCACAGGCCAGATGCAGTTCCAGGGCAAGGACTACCGCCCGGGCAGCCGCACTCAGGCCGAAGAGTTGGGCGTGCGCATGGTCATGCAAGAGCTCAATCTGTTGCCGACCCTGTCGGTGGCGGAAAACCTGTTTCTCGACAACCTGCCGAGCAACGGTGGCTGGATCAGCCGCAAGCAATTGCGTAAAGCTGCCATCGAAGCCATGGCGCAGGTCGGCCTCGACGCTATTGATCCGGACACCCTGGTCGGCGAGTTGGGTATCGGGCATCAGCAGATGGTCGAAATCGCGCGCAACCTGATCGGCGATTGCCATGTGCTGATACTCGATGAGCCGACGGCGATGCTTACGGCTCGTGAAGTGGAAATGCTTTTCGAGCAGATCACTCGCTTGCAGGCGCGTGGCGTCTCGATCATCTATATCTCCCATCGCCTTGAAGAGCTGGCGCGAGTCGCGCAACGCATTGCCGTGCTGCGTGATGGCAATCTGGTCTGCGTCGAGCCGATGGCCAACTACAACAGTGAGCAACTGGTCACCTTGATGGTCGGTCGCGAGCTGGGCGAACACATCGACATGGGGCCACGCAAGATTGGTGCGCCGGCCCTGACGGTCAAGGGCCTGACCCGCTCCGACAAGGTGCGCGATGTTTCCTTCGAAGTGCGTGCCGGCGAGATCTTCGGGATTTCCGGCTTGATCGGAGCCGGGCGCACGGAATTGCTGCGGCTGATTTTCGGCGCCGATCTGGCCGACAGCGGCACGATCGCGCTGGGTTCGCCGGCGCGGGTGGTCAGTGTGCGCTCCCCGGTTGACGCGGTGAACCATGGCATTGCCCTGATTACCGAAGACCGCAAGGGCGAAGGCCTGCTGCTCAGCCAGTCGATCAGCGCCAACATCGCGCTGGGCAACATGCCGGAAATTTCCAGTGGTGGTGTCGTCAATAACAGCGACGAAATCGCCTTGGCAAAGCGTCAGATCGACGCCATGCGCATCCGCAGTTCGAGCCCGACACAATTGGTCTCCGAGCTGTCCGGCGGCAATCAGCAGAAAGTGGTGATCGGCCGATGGCTCGAGCGCGATTGTTCGGTGCTGTTGTTCGACGAGCCGACCCGTGGCATCGACGTCGGTGCCAAGTTCGATATCTATGCCTTGCTTGGCGAGTTGACTCGCCAGGGCAAGGCACTCGTGGTGGTGTCCAGTGACCTGCGTGAGCTGATGCTGATCTGTGACCGGATCGGTGTCCTGTCGGCAGGGCGTTTGATCGATACCTTCGAGCGCGACAGCTGGACTCAGGATGATTTGCTTGCCGCCGCGTTCGCCGGCTACCAAAAACGTGATGCGTTGCTCAATGAAGCGGCGCCTAGGGAACTCCCATGAAAACTGCATCTTCTGCCGGCAAACGTAGTGGCAATTTCTACGGTCTGGGTACCTATCTGGGCCTGGCCGGTGCCTTGTTGGCGATGGTGGCGCTGTTCTCGGTGATGAGCAGCCACTTTCTGTCCTATAACACCTTCAGCACCCTGGCCAACCAGATCCCCGATCTGATGGTGCTGGCGGTGGGCATGACCTTCGTGTTGATCATCGGCGGCATCGACCTGTCGGTGGGTTCGGTGCTGGCGCTTGCCGCGTCGACGGTCAGTGTGGCGATTCTCGGTTGGGGCTGGAGCGTGTTGCCGGCGGCGTTGCTCGGTATGGCGGTGGCGGCACTGGCCGGTACGGTCACCGGCTCGATCACCGTGGCGTGGCGGATTCCGTCGTTCATCGTTTCGCTGGGTGTGCTGGAAATGGCGCGCGGTCTGGCGTACCAGATGACCGGTTCGCGTACCGCCTACATCGGTGACTCGTTTGCCTGGCTGTCGAACCCGATCGCCTTCGGCATTTCGCCGTCGTTCATCATTGCCTTGCTGGTGATCTTCATTGCCCAGGCGGTTCTGACGCGCACGGTGTTCGGGCGCTACCTGATCGGTATCGGCACCAATGAAGAAGCGGTGCGTCTGGCCGGGATCAATCCCAAACCGTACAAGATTCTGGTGTTCAGCCTGATGGGCCTGCTGGCCGGTATCGCGGCGCTGTTCCAGATCTCCCGTCTGGAAGCGGCGGACCCGAACGCCGGCTCCGGCCTCGAGTTGCAAGTGATTGCTGCCGTGGTCATCGGCGGTACCAGCCTGATGGGTGGGCGCGGCTCGGTGATCAGCACCTTCTTCGGTGTGCTGATTATCTCGGTGCTGGCCGCTGGCCTGGCGCAGATTGGTGCGACCGAGCCGACCAAACGCATCATCACCGGTGCGGTGATTGTCATCGCGGTTGTGCTCGATACCTATCGCAGTCAACGCGCCAGTCGACGGGGCTAAGTCATGGCAACGATCAAGGATGTGGCGGCGCTCGCAGGGATTTCCTACACCACCGTCTCGCATGTGGTGAACAAGACGCGCCCGGTCAGCCAGGAAGTGCGGCTGAAAGTCGAAGCGGCGATCAAAAGCCTCGACTATGTACCCAGTGCGGTGGCGCGTTCGCTGAAAGCCAAGACCACTGCGACCATTGGCTTATTGGTGCCCAACAGTCTTAACCCGTATTTTGCCGAATTGGCGCGGGGCATCGAGGATTACTGCGAGCGTAACGGCTACTGCGTGATCCTCTGCAACTCTGACGACAACCCGGAAAAGCAGCGCAGCTATTTGCGTGTGCTGTTGGAAAAACGCATCGACGGTCTCATCGTCGCTTCCGCCGGTGGCGACATCGGCCTCGCGCAAGGGCTGGCTGGCGTGAAAACGCCGATGGTCATTGTCGACCGGGGGCTGGATGGCGTGGATGCGGATCTGGTACGCATCGACCATGAATATGGCGCCTATCTGGCGACCCGGCACCTGCTGGAGCTGGGGCATCGCGACATCGCCACCATCGGCGGTCCGTCGAGCACCAGCGTGGCGCAAATGCGTCAGGCCGGTTTTTGCCGGGCGCTGAAGGAGGCAGGCATCAAGGTGCGTCCGGAACGCATGCTGGAAAGCGATTTCACCAGTACCGGCGGCTATAACGCGGCGGCGATCCTGCTCGAAGACAATCCGCCGAGCGCGATTTTCGCCGGTAACGACATGATCGGCATCGGCGTACTCCGTGCCGCGGCCGAGCGCAATGTGCGGGTGCCGAGCGAGCTGTCGGTGATCGGCTTCGACGATATCCAGATGAGCCGTTATGTGTATCCGGCGCTGACGACGGTTGGCCAGTCGATCCTGCAGTTGGGCGAGATGGCTGCCGAAGTGTTGCTGCGAAGAATTGCCACCCCGGGCCTGGTCACCGATCAACGGATCGTGACCCCGAGTATTGTCTTGCGCGAATCGACTGCGCCGCTGTCCGGCGTATTCACCGAGTACCGCTGAAACCGAATTGACGAGTAGCGATGTATGCCAGCAAATGTAGTGGTAATAGGCAGTCTGAACATGGATCTGGTGACCCGGGCGCCACGGCTGCCCAAGGGCGGTGAAACGCTGATCGGTCATTCCTTTGCCACCGTGTCCGGCGGCAAGGGCGCCAATCAGGCTGTCGCTGCTGCGCGCCTGGGTGCACAGGTCGCCATGGTTGGCTGTGTTGGCAACGATGACTACGGTGTGCAATTGCGCGACGCATTGCTGGCCGAGCAGATCGATTGCCAGGCCGTGAGTACCGTGGAGGATTGCAGTGGGGTGGCGCTGATTGTCGTGGACGACAACAGCCAGAACGCCATTGTGATTGTCGCCGGCGCCAACGGTGCAATGACGCCTGCGGTGATTGATCGCTTTGATGGCGTGCTGCAGGCTGCCGATGTCGTGATCTGTCAGCTCGAGATTCCCGATGCAACGGTGGGCCATGCGCTCAAGCGTGCGCGTGCGCTGGGCAAAACAGTGATCCTCAACCCGGCGCCGGCCAGTCGTCCGCTGCCGGCAGACTGGTTCGCGGCGATCGACTACCTGATTCCCAACGAAAGCGAAGCCGCTGCGTTGAGCAGATTGCCAGTGGATTCGCTGGAAACCGCTGAAAGCGCCGCCAGCCACCTGATTGCCATGGGCGCAGGCAAAGTCATCATCACCCTCGGCGCGCAAGGTTCGCTGTTCGCCAATGGCCAGGGTTTCGAGCATTTCCCGGCACCCAAAGTGAAAGCGGTCGATACCACGGCGGCTGGGGATACCTTCGTCGGCGGGTTTGCGGCGGCGCTCGCCAGTGGCAAGTCTGAAGCCGAAGCGATCCGTTACGGACAGATCGCAGCAGCGTTGTCTGTGACCCGGGCCGGCGCGCAACCTTCCATTCCAACCATGTCCGACGTACAGGCGTTCAAACCCGCATGAAAAAGACTCCTTTGCTCAATGTTGCATTGTCGCGACTGATCGCTTCCCTGGGGCATGGCGACATGGTGGTCATCGGTGACGCCGGCCTTCCGGTACCGCCGGGTGTCGAGTTGATCGATCTGGCGTTGACCCATGGCGTTCCGGATTTCGTCAGCACCCTGAAGGTCGTGCTCAGCGAGATGCAGGTGGAAAGCCATGTGCTGGCCAACGAAATTCTCGACAAGCAGCCGACGGCGTTGAACGCGCTGGATGAGTTGCAGGAAGAGGGCGCCCTTGGTCGGCGCGATCTGCTGACTCATGAGCAATTCAAGGTTCTCAGCCGACAGGCGCGGGCGATTGTTCGTACAGGTGAATGTCAGCCGTACTGCAACATCGTGCTGGTGGCCGGCGTCACGTTCTAACCGGGTCTTCGACCCTTCCATTTTCATCAGCACAAGGAATGCGCCATGCACCGCTATGCTCAAAAACTGCATCAATTGCTTCGGAGTCTGCTGCTTTTGTCTTTTATCTCCGCCACCGGCGCTCAGGCCGCTGAAAAGATCGACCTGATCATCGACACCGATCCTGGTGCCGACGACGTGGTCGCCTTGCTGTTCGCCCTGGCCTCGCCGGACGAACTGAACATCCGTGCATTGACTACCGTGGCCGGCAACGTGCGTCTCGACAAGACGTCGCGTAACGCGCGTCTGGCCCGCGAGTGGGCGGGGCGTGAGGACGTCCCGGTCTACGCCGGTGCGCCGAAGCCACTGATGCGTACGCCGATCTATGCCGAGAACATCCATGGCAAGGAAGGCCTGTCGGGTGTCACCGTGCATGAGCCGAAAAAAGGCCTGGCCGAAGGCAATGCGGTCAACTACCTGATCGACACCCTGAAAAAAGCCAAACCGCACAGCATTACCATCGCCATGCTGGGTCCGCAGACCAACCTTGCGCTGGCACTGATCCAGGAGCCGGAGATCGTTCAGGGCATCAAGGAAGTGGTACTCATGGGCGGTGCGCACTTCAATGGCGGCAACATTACCCCGGTGGCCGAGTTCAATCTGTTCGCCGACCCGCAAGCGGCGGAAGTGGTGCTCAAGAGCGGCGTGAAACTGACCTACCTGCCGCTGGACGTGACCCACAAGATTCTCACCAGCGACGCCCGCCTGAAGCAGATTGCCGCGCTCAACAACAATGCGAGCAAGATTGTTGGCGACATCCTGAATGAGTACATCAAAGGTGACATGGAGCACTACGGCATCCCGGGCGGTCCGGTGCATGACGCTACCGTCATCGCTTACCTGCTCAAGCCTGAGCTGTTCACCGGTCGCTCGGTAAACGTGGCCATCGACAGCCGTGAGGGGATCACCTTCGGCCAGACCGTCGTTGATTGGTACGACGGCCTGAAACAACCGAAAAACGCATTCTGGGTCGAGAACGGCGACGCCCAGGGCTTCTTCGATCTGCTGACCGAACGTCTGAAGCGCTTGAAGTAAGGCTGCGACCCGCAGGTGCCAGCCTGCGGGTTTTTACTCTCTCTCGGTGTCCTGCACGCTCTTGTCGTCATGCTGATACCGCTCGAACACTTGAGCGATAAACGTTTGTGCGCCTTGGGTTCCCATGGTCTTGACCAGCAGATCGATGCTGATCAATGCCAGCTCCTCCGAACTGCCCGGGCTATACGAACTGTGCCCCTTCGGCCACAGGACCTTGATGTCGGCGGTGATGCTTACGGTGCTCATGAGTGCGCTCGAAAAGTCGGGAATGTCTGAGGGCGAGTTAACCACTTTGTCGGGCGTTTGGCACTGCGACTTAGGCATGAGCGCGACGCTATGCGACACTTGGTCTTTTCCGGCAGATCCAAGGAATGCGCTGTGCAGATTGATTTGAACAACCCCGACGGCCTGACACTCGACGCTGTGCGCCAGTTGCTGGCCTCGGCCAGCGATGATGTGCACACGCAACTGCGCGTGACCAAGGGCGGGATTGCCTACATCTCTTCCGGCGTGACGGGCGGTCAGGACATCGATGGTCTGCTGTTTCGGCTGGAAACCTGGGCCAAGGGTTCGGGTTATGTCGGCAACGTCGCGGCCAGTGATGAAGTCTGGGTCATGCAGATTTTCAATGCGCTCAAGGATAACTGGCCGAACCCGCCGCTCGACTACATCGACATCTACTGAGCTGCGTTAATATTCGGTGACGATTGTCTGAAGATGCATTGCCTGCTCTTCAGGCAGACTCAGCGTTTTTCCGGGTCGTGGGGCAGGGTGATGGCACTTGCTGTGAAACCAAACGCCGGATTGGCGGTCGCACGATCTCAGCTTAACCATTTGAAAGAAGGAGGCTTCATGCCTTTGAAGTTCGCGTCTCTGGGTGCACTTATGGCCGTTGCCATGTTGGCCGGTTGCAGCACAACCTCCAGCGAGTCGGCAAAGGATCCTGTGGCGACCGATGCCGGTCATAGCCGCTGTGAAGCAAAGGCAGCGGAATTTGCCATCGGTAAAAAGGCTTCGCCTGAGCTGCTGGATCAGGCCCGTGCCAAGGCAGGCGCGCAAAATGCCCGCTTCCTCAAGCCAACGGACATGATCACCCTGGAGTATCGTTCCGATCGCCTGAACCTGAACACTGACGCCAATCTGGTGGTCACCCGCGTCAACTGCGGCTGATCTCTGACGGCTTTTGTTACAGGCATAAAAAACCCCGTCACATGGACGGGGTTTTTTTAGTGCGCCGGGAAATTACTCTGGGCGAACTTGTGCAGCTTGCATACCCTTTTGGCCTTTCTCAGCCACGAAGGAGACGGTCTGGCCTTCTTTCAGGCTTTTGAAACCGTCGGATTCGATAGCTTTGAAGTGTACGAACAGGTCGTCACCGCCACCTTGAGGAGTGATGAAGCCGAAGCCTTTTTCATCGTTGAACCATTTAACGGTGCCGGTTTGGCGATTAGACATGGTGTATCTCCAAGAAACATATATTTTCAGTAGTACTGTGCTGCTCAGGCCAACTGGGCACACCCGGGTATCATAGTCGAAATGTTCGCTTTGGTAGCCCCCCGGACGTGCTGTTTGCTTTCATATTGCATTCATTTCAACCTCTGAAATGTCTGCAAGCCCCGGTTTCAGAGGCTTTCGGCCGAAAAATCAGGGCGTAAAAAAAGCTATAAAACCTGCGTAAATTATCGAAATCGGGGTCTTTTTGGCGGTTTTAAGGCTGTCTGGGACCCGAAAAAGCATTCGTCAGCGCTTATTTCTGCACGCGGCAAACCGAGATTTCTTTCAGTGCGCGCTGACCCAGTTCACCGCTTGGCGGGGTGTTCTTGTCCATCAGTTGCGCAATCTCTTGCGTGGTAAATTTCTTCTCCAGGACATCGGCACCGCAAGTGCAGTGCTGTTTGGCTACGGTTGAATTGACACTTTGGGCAGCAGCTTTGGTGCAGTCATTCATGTACTGGTCTTTGACGCCGGCAGGCCATGCCGCATTGGCGCTCAGCGGCAGCAGCAGGGCCAGCGGGGCCGCGAAAGCAAAAAGACGGATAAGGCGCATGTCTGAAACTCCTTGGTTTGATATCGGCGAGGATTCTCAGCCTATTTGAGGCAAAGCGTATATCCCAAGTTCACTTTGCGCCGCAAAAATGCACAAATCTTCAGCGCCGCAAATCGTTCGAGTCGATGACCGCTCATCTGTGCTAGCATGCCGGGCTCAAGCGTTCTCAGGCTCCGGACGGCCTTCAGCCCCGGCAGCGGTCAGCGTGCGAACATTCTGATTTGAATCCCAGTCACTCTGGTTCGGTTTTCCGGTTGGCCGCAAGGCTCCTGCCGCTGTAAGGCAGGCGTTCGTCATTGAATGGCCTGGATCGGATCTTGTACTGGCTCATCCCAACCCACGTGACCTTTGGTAGGGGTCACCACTAGGAGAGGAGGCGCCATGCCAACTATTACTCTTCCCGACGGCAGTCAACGTTCATTCGATCACCCGGTTTCCGTAGCCGAGGTCGCCGCATCCATTGGTGCAGGTCTGGCCAAGGCCACAGTGGCCGGCAAGGTCAACGGCAAGCTGGTCGACGCCTGCGACATCATCGACAGCGACGCGACGCTGCAAATCATCACGCCAAAGGATGAAGAGGGGCTGGAGATCATTCGCCACTCTTGCGCGCACCTGGTTGGCCATGCGGTCAAGCAACTGTACCCGACGGCCAAAATGGTCATCGGTCCGGTCATCGACGAAGGCTTCTATTACGACATCGCCTTCGAACGTCCTTTCACGCCGGACGACATGGCCGCCATCGAACAGCGTATGCATCAGCTGATCGATAAAGATTACGACGTCATCAAGAAAGTCACTCCGCGCGCCGAAGTGATCGAAGTGTTCAAGGCCCGTGGCGAAGACTACAAGCTGCGCCTGGTCGAGGACATGCCGAACGAACAGGCCATGGGCCTGTACTACCACGAAGAATACGTCGACATGTGCCGTGGTCCGCACGTGCCGAACACTCGTTTTCTGAAATCCTTCAAGCTGACCAAGCTGTCCGGCGCCTACTGGCGCGGTGATGCCAAGAACGAGCAACTGCAGCGCGTTTACGGTACTGCCTGGGCTGACAAGAAGCAGCTGGCGGCTTATATCCAGCGCATCGAAGAAGCGGAAAAACGCGATCACCGCAAGATCGGCAAGCGCCTGGGCCTGTTCCATACCCAGGAAGAAGCGCCGGGCATGGTGTTCTGGCACCCGAATGGCTGGACCCTGTACCAAGTGCTCGAGCAATACATGCGCAAGGTGCAGCGTGACAACGGCTACCTCGAGATCAAGACCCCGCAAGTGGTTGATCGCAGCCTGTGGGAGAAATCCGGGCACTGGGCCAACTACGCCGACAACATGTTCACCACCGAGTCGGAAAGCCGCGACTACGCCATCAAGCCGATGAACTGCCCATGCCACGTGCAGGTGTTCAATCAGGGCCTGAAGAGCTACCGCGAGCTGCCGATGCGCCTGGCCGAGTTTGGTGCCTGCCACCGTAACGAGCCGTCGGGTGCGTTGCACGGCATCATGCGTGTACGTGCGTTCACTCAGGACGACGCCCACATTTTCTGCACCGAAGAGCAGATGCAGGCTGAATCCGCTGCCTTCATCAAGCTGACCATGGACGTTTACCGCGACTTCGGCTTTACCGATGTCGAGATGAAGCTGTCCACTCGTCCGGAAAAACGTGTGGGTTCCGACGAGCTGTGGGATCGCGCTGAAGCGGCACTGGCTGCAGCCCTTGATTCTGCGGGTCTGCCGTACGATCTGCAGCCGGGTGAGGGTGCGTTCTACGGTCCGAAGATCGAGTTCTCGCTGAAAGATTGCCTCGGTCGCGTCTGGCAATGTGGTACCTTGCAGCTCGATTTTAACCTGCCTGTCCGTTTGGGCGCTGAATACGTCTCCGAAGACAACAGCCGCAAACACCCGGTGATGTTGCACCGTGCGATCCTCGGTTCCTTCGAGCGTTTCGTCGGGATTCTGATCGAGCACTACGAAGGTGCGTTCCCTGCATGGCTCGCGCCAACGCAGGCGGTGATCATGAATATCACTGATAAACAGGCAGATTTTGTTGCAGAAGTTGAAAAAACTCTCAACGAAAGCGGATTTCGTGCCAAGTCCGACTTGAGAAATGAAAAGATCGGCTTTAAAATCCGCGAGCATACTTTGCTCAAGGTTCCCTATCTTTTGGTTATCGGAGATAAGGAAGTCGAGATGCAGACTGTCGCTGTGCGTACTCGTGAAGGTGCTGACCTGGGCTCGATGCCCGTCGCCCAGTTCGCTGAGTTTCTCGCGCAAGCGGTTTCCCGGCGTGGTCGCCCAGATTCGGAGTAATTATTATTAAGCGTGAAATGAGACAAGATAAACGAGCTGCACCGAAAGCCCCGATCAACGAGAATATCTCGGCACGCGAGGTTCGGTTAATTGGCGCTGATGGCGAGCAGATTGGCATCGTCTCGATTGATGAAGCGCTTCGTATTGCTGAAGAAGCAAAGCTTGATCTGGTGGAAATCTCCGCAGACGCAATCCCACCGGTTTGCCGGGTGATGGATTACGGCAAATCGATCTTCGAAAAGAAGAAGCAGGTTGCCGCGGCGAAGAAGAACCAGAAGCAGATTCAGGTAAAAGAAATCAAGTTTCGTCCAGGGACGGAGGAAGGGGATTACCAGGTAAAACTGCGCAACCTGGTACGTTTCCTGAGTGATGGGGACAGGGCCAAGGTATCCTTGCGATTCCGCGGCCGTGAGATGGCCCACCAGGAGCTGGGGATGGAACTCCTCAAGCGGGTTGAAGCTGACCTGCTCGAGTACGGTTCGGTCGAACAGCATCCTAAGATGGAAGGACGCCAGCTGATCATGGTCATCGCCCCGAAAAAGAAGAAGTAATCAACAGGGCACGGCAGGCCTTCTGATTATGTTTATCAACTGAATGCGGAGTATCCGAACATGCCAAAAATGAAAACCAAAAGTGGTGCTGCTAAGCGGTTTCTGAAAACTGCTAACGGTATCAAGCACAAGCACGCTTTCAAGAGCCACATCCTGACTAAAATGTCGACCAAGCGTAAGCGTCAACTGCGCGGTAGCAGCTTGCTGCATCCGTCTGACGTGGCAAAAGTCGAGCGCATGCTGCGCCTTCGTTAATTTTAGTCAAGAATAGAGGAAGTAACTCATGGCTCGTGTAAAGCGTGGCGTCATTGCCCGTAAGCGTCACAAAAAAATTCTGAAACTTGCTAAAGGCTACTACGGCGCACGCTCCCGCGTATTCCGTGTTGCCAAGCAAGCGGTAATCAAGGCAGGCCAATACGCCTACCGTGACCGTCGTCAGAAAAAACGTCAGTTCCGCGCTCTGTGGATCGCTCGTATCAACGCTGGTGCTCGTGTTAACGGTCTGTCCTACAGCCGTTTCATCGCTGGCCTGAAAAAAGCGTCCATCGAGATCGACCGTAAGGTTCTGGCTGATCTGGCAGTGAACGAAAAAGCGGTGTTTGCTGCGATTGTCGAGAAAGCTAAAGCCACCTTGGCTTAAGTACCCCCGACAATCACCCGGCCTCACTTTCGTGGGGCCAGGTGGTAAACGTCTTAAATAGGGGAAGAGCCTTCAAGCTCTTCCCCTATTTTGTATCTGGAGTCTGTACATGGAAAACCTGGATGCGCTGGTCTCTCAAGCACTAGAGGCTGTGCAAAGCGCTGAAGATATCAATGCCCTGGAGCAAATCCGGGTTCAATACCTTGGCAAAAAGGGCGAATTGACTCAGGTGATGAAGACCCTGGGGAATTTGCCGGCAGAAGAGCGTCCGCAAGTCGGCGCGCTGATCAACGTTGCCAAGGAACGTGTCACAGGCGTTCTCAATGCGCGCATGGCGCTGTTTGAAGAAGCCGAACTGGCTGCCAAACTGTCTGCCGAATCCATTGATGTGACGTTGCCGGGCCGTGGCCAGACCTCCGGTGGTCTGCATCCGGTGACCCGGACTCTGGAACGAGTCGAGCAATTCTTCACCCGTATTGGCTACGGCATCGCCGAAGGCCCTGAGGTCGAAGACGACTATCACAACTTCGAGGCGCTCAACATCCCAGGCCACCACCCGGCCCGGTCGATGCATGACACCTTCTACTTCAATGCAAACATGCTGCTGCGCACCCATACCTCGCCGGTACAGGTTCGCACCATGGAATCGAAACAGCCGCCGATCCGCATCGTCTGCCCAGGCCGCGTGTATCGCAGCGACTCCGATATCACCCACTCGCCGATGTTCCACCAGGTCGAAGGCCTGCTGGTCGATCGCGACATCAATTTCGCCGATCTCAAAGGCACCATCGAAGAATTCCTGCGTGTGTTCTTCGAAAAAGAGCTGGCCGTACGTTTCCGTCCTTCGTACTTCCCGTTCACCGAGCCATCCGCTGAAGTCGACATGGAATGCGTGATGTGCAGCGGTAAAGGCTGCCGCGTCTGCAAGCAGACCGGCTGGCTGGAAGTCATGGGCTGCGGCATGGTGCACCCGAACGTGCTGCGCATGTCCGGCATCGACCCGGAAGAGTTTTCCGGCTTTGCCTTCGGCATGGGAGTCGAGCGTCTGGCGATGCTCCGTTACGGCGTGAACGACTTGCGTCTGTTCTTCGACAACGACTTGCGGTTCCTCGCGCAATTTCGCTAGTCGTAACGAATTCTTAGGAGAGCAGGATGAAATTCAGTGAACAATGGCTGCGTGGCTGGGTTAGCCCGCAGGTAAGTCGCGACGAGCTGGTTGCTCGTCTGTCGATGGCGGGCCTGGAGGTCGATAGCGTGACCCCGGCCGCCGGTGTTTTCAGCGGCGTGGTAGTGGGCGAGGTGCTGAGCACCGAGCAGCACCCTGACGCCGACAAGCTGCGTGTGTGCCAGGTCAGCAATGGCGCGGAAACCTTCCAGGTCGTGTGCGGTGCGCCAAACGTGCGTCCGGGCCTGAAGATTCCGTTCGCCATGATCGGCGCCGAGCTGCCAGGCGACTTCAAGATCAAGAAGGCCAAGCTGCGTGGTGTCGAGTCCAACGGCATGCTCTGCTCGCAAGCCGAGTTGCAGGTCGGTGAAGGTAACGACGGTCTGATGGAACTGCCGGCTGATGCGCCGGTGGGCGAAGATTTCCGCGTGTATCTGGACCTGGAAGACGCCAGCATCGAGGTCGACCTGACCCCGAACCGCGGTGACTGCCTGTCGCTGGCCGGTCTGGCCCGTGAAGTGGGCGCGCTGTATGCCGCTCCGGTCACCCGTCCAGTGGTCATGGCCATTCCAGCGGTGCACGACGAAGTGCGTTCGGTGGAAGTGCTGGCGCCTGCCGCCTGCCCGCGTTACCTGGGCCGTGTCATCCGCAACGTTGACCTGTCCAAGCCAACCCCGCTGTGGATGGTTGAGCGTCTGCGCCGCGCCGAAGTGCGCAGCATCGACGCTGCCGTCGACATCACCAACTACGTGATGCTTGAGCTGGGTCAACCGCTGCACGCTTTCGATCTCGCCGAAATCAATGGCGGCATCCGTGTGCGCATGGCGGAAGAGGGCGAGAAGCTGGTTTTGCTCGACGGTCAGGAAGTCAGCCTGCGTAGCGATACGCTGGTGATCGCCGACCACACTCGCGCTCTGGCGATTGCCGGCGTGATGGGGGGCGAGCACAGCGGTGTGTCCGCGACCACGCGCGACGTTTTCCTGGAAAGTGCGTTTTTCGACCAGATCGCTGTGGCTGGCAAGGCGCGTTCCTACGGCCTGCACACCGACGCGTCGCACCGTTACGAGCGTGGCGTGGACTGGCAACTGGCCCGTGAAGCCATGGAGCGCGCCACTGGCCTGCTGCTGGAAATCACTGGCGGCGAAGCCGGCCCGATCATCGAGACCGTCAGCGAGCAGCACCTGCCGTCGATCGCGCCGATCACCCTGCGTGCGCAGCGCATTACCCAGATGCTGGGCATGGAAATGGATTCGGTGCAGGTCGAGCGTCTGCTCAGCGCCTTGGGTCTGAACATTTCCGCTGACGGAGCAGGGCAGTGGCGCGTAGAAGTGCCAAGCCACCGCTTCGACATCAGCCTGGAAGTCGATCTGATCGAAGAACTGGCGCGTCTGTACGGCTACAACCGTCTGCCGGTTCGTTATCCGCAAGCGCGTCTGGCGCCACAAGCCAAGGCTGAAGCGCGCAGCGATCTGCCTGAGCTGCGTCGCCTGCTGGTGGCCCGTGGTTATCAGGAAGCGATCACTTACAGCTTCATCGATCCACGTCAGTTCGAACTGTTCAATCCGGGCGTCGAGCCGCTGTTGCTGGCCAATCCGATCTCCAACGACATGGCTGCCATGCGTTCCTCGCTGTGGCCGGGTCTGGTCAAGGCGTTGCAGCACAACCTGAACCGTCAGCAAGATCGCGTGCGGCTGTTCGAGAGCGGTCTGCGCTTCGTTGGTCAGCTGGAAGGCCTGAAGCAAGAGCCGATGCTGTCGGGTGTGGTTTGCGGTAGCCGTCTGCCGGAAGGCTGGGCGCAAGGTCGCGACACGGTCGATTTCTTCGACGTCAAGGCTGACGTTGAAGCGGTGCTGGGTTTCGCCGGTGCACTGGATACCTTCACTTTCGCCCCGGGCAAACACCCGGCGTTGCACCCGGGTCAAACCGCGCGCATCGAACGTGACGGGCGTGAGGTCGGCTTTATCGGCGCGATCCACCCTGAATTGTCCAAAGCCCTGGGTCTGGATCGTCCAGTCTTCGTCTTTGAGCTGGTTCTGGCGGAAGTGGCAGCTGGAAAAATGCCGCAATTCCACGAGTTGTCGCGCTTTCCTGAAGTGCGTCGTGACCTTGCACTGATCGCGCACAAAGACGTCGCGGCCTCGGCTGTGCTGGACGTAATCCGTGAAAATGCAGGTGAATGGCTCACGGATCTCAGGCTGTTTGACGTGTATCAGGGTAAAGGTATTGATCCTGATAGAAAAAGCCTTGCAGTTGGCTTGACCTGGCAGCATCCATCGCGCACTCTTAATGACGATGAGGTGAATTCGACGACGCAAAATATCCTCACCTCGCTCGAACAAAGGTTGAACGCCACGTTAAGGAAGTGACGTATGGGGGCTTTGACGAAAGCTGAGATGGCGGAACGTCTGTATGAAGAACTGGGCCTGAACAAGCGGGAAGCCAAGGAATTGGTTGAACTGTTTTTCGAGGAAATCAGGCACGCTCTTGAAGACAACGAGCAGGTCAAATTGTCCGGTTTCGGCAATTTCGACCTTCGGGACAAACGCCAGCGGCCTGGCCGCAACCCGAAAACGGGGGAAGAAATCCCGATCACGGCTCGCCGTGTGGTCACCTTTCGTCCAGGGCAGAAGTTGAAAGCCCGAGTTGAGGCTTATGCTGGAACCAAGTCATAACGACGAACTACCCGTCATCCCGGGCAAACGCTACTTCACCATTGGTGAAGTCAGCGAGCTGTGTGCCGTAAAACCACACGTGCTGCGCTACTGGGAGCAGGAGTTTCCTCAACTCAACCCCGTCAAACGCCGCGGAAACCGCCGGTATTATCAGCGCCAGGACGTGCTGATGATCCGGCAGATCCGCGCGCTCCTTTACGATCAGGGGTTCACCATCGGCGGCGCGCGCCTGCGTTTGTCCGGCGATGAAGCCAAAGACGACACCACCCAATACAAGCAAATGATCCGCCAGATGATTGCCGAGCTTGAAGATGTGCTGGTGGTTCTCAAGAAATAAAAAGCTGCGTTTGAATACTTCCAGTTTTCAAAAGCTTGCGCTATATTCTTGAGCGCTCTTCGAGACGAAGAGCAGGTTTCAAACCAGTCGGGGCGTAGCGCAGTCCGGTAGCGCACTAGCATGGGGTGCTAGGGGTCGAGTGTTCGAATCACTCCGTCCCGACCATATAACTCAATGACTTAGCTCAACTCTAACCAGTTGGGCTTTTTCATGCGTAGGGACTTTTGCGGGGGTTCATCCCGTTTTTCTCCTCAAGATGGTCAGAGCCGGTCCTCGCGAATCGGTTGCCGACACTTTGTTTGCCGCCTCAATCAAATGCTCAAGCTCTGCGGTAGAATAGTGGCTCGTAATGCTGCCGTTCTTGTGCCCAAGTAATGCCTTTCGATCTTCCTCTGTCACGTTCGCTGCACGAAGCCTTCTGCCAAAGGTGTGCTTCAGATCGTGAACCCTGATCGACCGGAACCCAGGGTGCGCTGGTGACTTGTGTTCCTTCTCCCATTTCGCCGCCGCCCTGATCCTTGCGCTCTTCCATGCCGTGTCGTTCATGCGGTGCATCGCGGTTGGTCCGTACTCGTCCGGCTGACCGTAAGGGAACACGTACTTTGTGTGCAGACCGCGCTGGCCGTCGATAATCGACATCGCAACCCGATTCAGCACTACCAGTCTTTCATCCCTGTTTTTAACCCCCGCCTTTTCGTGCCTCCCACCAAATTCTGATGGGATCAGGAACACGCTCGTTCCCAATTCCGGCACCCGTATCTCCCAATCCCACTGAAGTTTGCAGACTTCCTGCTCCCGACTTCCCGAGTTCACTTTGTAGAGTGCCATCCTCAACAGGTGATCCGGGATCTCAGAGAACAACATCGACTGCTCTTCCCATGACAACGGGTAGGGCTTCCGGCTCGACCTCTTTTCCTCCAGCATCGAGATCATCGGCACGCTATCCAGCCACGGCCGTTTCTCTGCGTCTCGCCACTTCCTGTGGCACAGGTTCAAGATCCGTACGACTCGCTGCAGAGCGATGTTCACCGTCCTGTTCGATACGCCTGGCTTTACTTTCCCATTCGCTGTTTTGGTCGGCTTCTGCCGATCTCGCTTGAAGGCGGCCAAGGTGCCGTCATCTATATGCGTGATTGGCAGGTCGCCAATGTACGGGTCGAGCTGTTCGATGTGAGACGCAGACAGGGCAATCGAGGCTTGATCCTTGAACTCCACCAGAAATCTGGTGGCAGCCTCCCGCCAGGTTCGCACCTCGCGCACTCCGTAAACCTTTTCCTGTCTGAGTTTTTCCAGGCGGTGGATCAGGTACTGCTCCGCTTCCTGCCTTTCGCTTGATCCAGTGCTTTCCTGAAGTCGCTGACCTCTGACGACTTTGTCGATGTGCCAAATTCCGTTCCTCTCGTAGAGGCCGGAGATTGTTTTTCGCGCCATTTACTTGCTCCTTGGCGCCCACTGCGGGGCTGATTGTTGTCCTGATTGGCCGCTTTTTCAATTGCCATGGACTCGATGTAGGCGTCAGCCCACTGGTCAAGCTCAATCCGGTCGAACCCGATGCCCTGTTTCCCGATCGGGAACTCACGCACGTTCGGCCGGACTGTTTTGTTGAATTCGTCCCGGCACATGCCGAGGTAGCCGTATGCCTCACCGGCGCGAATGAAGCGCGGGAGGATGGGCGCGACCTGGGCCGCGCTGCGATTTGACATAGGGATGCTCCATGCCGCGCGTGGCGGCAGAAGGTGGTGATGGGTTATGCGCCGGCCTTGGCCAGAACCGCGTCGGCGATCTTCATGGCGGCTTGTGCATCGTTGACGTAGGCGGGATCGAAGCTTCCGGCCAAGTGGATCGTTGCTTGGCAGGCGCGCAGGTTCTCGCGGGTGAGCTTCAGTGCCGCGACCAACTCGTCGTGCAACTCGCGTTCCTCCCGACCGATATCCCAGAAGCGCTGCCCCCAGTGTTCGGCCGGCGGCGGGTTGTTGTTCTGCGCGCCGAGTGCCAGCGCGCCTACAACTGCGTCGAGGAGATCGCGCTTGTAGGCGTTGTCGCCGTCGATGCTCAGGCCTTGGCGTCGCAGCGCGTCGAGCGCGTTATTCAAGTTCGCCTCCGGCGATGGCAGCACCAGGTCGAAGTCGGCCTTGCCGGGCCGGCAGACAATGAGAAACATCTGGCAGTCGAGCGGAAGGTGCTGGGCGATATCGGAGATGGCTTCGATCGCGACTTCGCGCAGCGGATATTTTTGATCAGACATACGAATTCCTCGCCCGCCGTACACCGGCAGGCTGTTGAGTTTTGGGAGGGGTTACTGCTGGATGAGTTCGGCGGGGACTTTGACCGTTGCGCCGCGCTTGGCAAAAACCACGGCGCGGAACACGGCGATCGTCCGGGTTTCGCCGGCTTGGCGGTTGAACGGTTCGTTGGTCAGGTCGGCCAGCCAAGGATGCTGGTGGCCAACATCGACCCAGACGCCGTACTTCGTGATCAGTTGCTCGGCGTCGGGCAGGGCGAAAAGTTGCAGCTGTCCGGTACCGGGCTGCTGATCACCCTCGATCGCGCTGATTGCCCAGTCCAGCGCCGGGCCGGTCAGTTCCTCGGTTCGGACGCTGACCATGCGGCTCATGGCTTTACCTCAGGCTTCCACTTCGCCTTGTACGCGGCGATGAAATCGGCACAAAGCCAAGTTGTCCAGCCGCACTGGCACTGAAACTGACTGCCGTTCCATCGCGTTCTCGCCCAGACCATGCAGGCGTCGGCGCCGCAGTAGGGTGAGTAACCAGGCTTCGTCAGCAGGTTCTGCTCGATGTGGCTCATCGCCACGGCCCCTTGTAGATGAGGTAGGCCATGTAGAGCGGGGCGAAGATCATGGCGTCACCTCTTGATTGGCTTGCTGTTCGAGCTTTTCTAGGCGTTCGCCGGCCTGATTGAGCAGGTCTGCGTAGTCAGCTTGATCAGTGATCGGTACGGCCACGAAGAGGATGCCGGCCTTTACGAAAGCATTGGCTGTCACCAGGGCATTACGAAGGTCTTTCGGGTTTGCGCGATTCATCCGATCACCGCCTTTATGGTCAGTACCAATGGAAGCCAGAAGAAGAGGGTGCAGCCAAGTAAGCACTTGGTGATCATGGCTGCACCAGTCCGTCAGGGACGTCGAAGAAGTTGAGCCGGCCTTTCAGCGGAGTGAACGCCATCGGTTTTGGATCGCGGAGCAGGAAGGCTTTCTCGCCCATGTACCAGCGCGAGTCGCTCGTATCGGTGCTGTCGACCAATTCCACCGAGCCGACGATGCCGCCCAACAGCAGCTCATTGATCGGTGGAACCTCTGCAGGGTGATTGATCAATCCGGCTTTCAGGGCAAACGAAACGGCATCGGACCATTGCTTGCGTGTGCAACTCGCCGAAGCGTGTACGAGGAACCGGCCTCGAAACTTCGTGTGCCAGCTACGGTTCTCGATGTCCTTGCCGCCGTGGAGGATCAGCCAGGCCCACGGCTGTCGGATTGAAAGCGCCTTCATGGCGTCACCTCGCGGCGTGCCCACTGCACATAAGGGCCGTCGTCCGTATCGAAGATCCCCATCAAGAACCACTCCGGCCCGGGCGATTCGGGATTCCAAGCGGTGCATGCGGCATCTTCATCTGGAAGGTCGTAGGTTTCGTCGCCAGAGTTCCAGCCTTTCAGTTCCAGCCCCTGTTCTTTGGTCCAGGAAATATAGGGGGCCGGGTCTTCGCCTTCGCCAAAGCTCGGGATGTTCGGGTGATACCACCAGCCATCCTTGTCGCGCTTCACTTCGACTGGTCCGAAAGGTTTTTGACTGTGGGCAGCACACGGCATCACGTAAAGCACGTCGGAGTAGTGCCCGCCGCCAAAACTGAATTCCATCTTGCAGCCGCACTTGGCCGGCTTGCCATTGACGAACGTAATCTTTTGATCAGACATGAGTCGTCCTTGCCGCTATAGCGGCTGACTTTGAAGGGGGAGGTTCATTGGTGAGAGGGTATGTAGTCCCGCCTCCATCACTGAGGCATAATCAGTGACTAAGAGCAGGAGGTCGCGTGGATAGATTCAGATATTTAATATGTTTATTGCTGATTTGTGTGGGTGTGGTATTGGGTCTGCTTCTATCTGGCGTGAATATTAATTCTCTATCTGGCTGGAAAGATATTTGGGAGCTATTAAGCTTTATGGCCACGGTGGCCACTGCTTGCTTCGCAATATGGACCCTTGGAGCTTGGAGAGCCCAGTTTGGATTTGAGAAAAGATTTGTCACGCTAAAAGAGTTAGGCGACTCGTTTGAGGACTTACGAGTCATCTTCACCCATATAACGCACATCAAAGCCTATTGGCTTAAGAAGGCCGAGGGCATTGAGGACTCCCAGTTATCAGCTGAACTGGAGGATCTTGAGCGATCCGGACTGATGTGGGATGCCGCGATAAACAGGTATGCGAAGAATTGGCGCAGCAGTTTATTTTTTATTACTGAGGATCAATTAAGGCGCTTTCCCGTAAATCCTTATGAGCTTCGATCTAAAGTGAAAAAAGATCTAAACGCTATATGCAACGAGATAAATGATCGGACAGGGGAAGCAATAAAGGTGTTTATCAGTTTTAAATTGGGTCAGGTCAATAATGAGATTGTAGAGATTGTTCGGGAATCTGACGTACAGCTTTACAAAATCATTAAGCAAGCGCTAACCCGTTGAAGGTTATGACTAGGCGACCTTCGCTTGTCGAACTGAATGTAGCCATGGGTTATCTGCCTTTTCCGCTCGTCTTCCTGAGCCGCATCTCGAACCAAGGATGCTCCATACCATGCACCAGCGTAGGCGGCGATCAATGTCGCTACAGCCGGTAAAAAGTCTTTTGCGAAAGCCGCTAGTTGCGGAGTTCCAAATGGAGCGCTGAAGGACGCTGCAACAATGATCAAAACCAACAGGGTGAGCGGGTTTTTCAGCTTTTTCATTCCGTCCCTCGCATGACTCGTCTCTGCTCGAATGGTTTGCTTATGTAACGCAGATAGAGCTCTAAGCCGATCTTTAGGCTTGGATTTAGCACAGCACCGGGCCCACTTGACCGCACGCTGCATCAGAGCTGACAAACGACCGTGGTAAAGCGGTGCCGGATCTCTGTTGGTATCAAATGAGCATTTCTACTAACGCGATGGTGGCGACTGTTCAGCAGGGTTATAGAAAATAGTGAAATGCCCGCAGGTACATAAAACTGCGTTGCCTCCGATAGCGGGATAGGCACGCCAATGGATGCGTTCCTCCTCTACGTGCTCGCCAGGCGACGAGCTTCGATAAGCCTGATAATCGAGATTGCTCCTGGAGCACTTCGGGTTTCCACAGGCTACCGTATCTGGGCGCTTTTCAGGTTTTCTGGGCATATCCACTCCTGTGGCTACCGAAATGGCGGCCTTTGATACACGGTCGCATTCCAGTACTGGCTGCCGTTACGTTTTTGGCGCGCCCATCCATCGGCCATCAGTTGTTTGGCGATCATTCGGTTCATCAAGCCATGGCCGAGCAGCAAAACCGGTCCATCGCTGGCAATGGACTGCAATCGCTTGGCTGCCGTGCTGGCGCGCCTCCTTGCAACGCCGGCGGATTCGACATTGCGTGAGTAACCGCACAGCCATAAAACTCGAAGGATAATTGCCCAGGTAAACGGCGATAGCCGTGGCAGTTTCCAATGGCCTGAAGGTAGTTGTGCTTCGCAGAAAAGCGCGTCGACCAGTGCAGGCTTCAGGCCGAGCGCCTGGACGGAACTCAGCGCACGTGGCGCGCTGCTTGAAACAATCACCTTGGCGGTTGCGGCGAGTTGCAGGCTGGCAGGTGGGACCGGGTGATGGGTAATTTCGGATCGGTCGTATTGTTCGATCCAGTCTTTCATCTCGAACACTGAAATTTTGTCCGTTGCGGCCAGTTTTGGCTGACCGTGACGCATCAGGATGATTTCCCTTTTCAACATTTTACGTCCTTGTTTTTTCCGAGCGTCAGATGTCGATCATGGCGGATGAGCTTTTTTTCTTCGAGGCACTGTGGCTTTCAAACCAGCCATGATCACGGTACCACGCCACGGTGTCAGTGATTGTCAGCTCTAGCGACCTGAAACTCAGGCCAAGCTCCTGTTCACTCTTGCGGTGGTTGAAACAGGAACGGTCCTCCTCTCGTATCAACAGGCGCAACGTGGCCATGCTCAGCAGAATCGGCTTGCCGGTAAGGCGCGCATAGATCTCCTGCACAGCCGCCAAAGTGTATAGAAGGGGGAGCGGTAGTTGTCGAACGGGTGTCTTGACGCCCGCTATACGTCCTAGAACAGGAACCAACTGACGCATCGTCATATGCCGGCCCGCCGCGAGATAGCGTTCACCGCGTCGGCCATGTTTGGCCGCAGCAATCAGCGCGAATGCCACATCACGTGCATCGACGACGGAGAAACTGCCTGGGATCAGCCCGGGTAACTTGCCGTGTACGACATCGTTGACCAACTGCCCCGAGGAGGTCGGGCCAATGTCGGCAGGACCCCACATCCAACCGGGCAGCACCATGCAGGCATGCATCTCGGGATGTGCTTGCAGGAACGACAGGATGACGCGGTCGGCGAGGATCTTGCTGCGGTAGTAGTCATCCGCGTCGGCGTCGGCCCGCAGACATGTCTCATCAATGAGCGAGCCAGGTACGCCATCGAGCACGGCTATGGAGGACGTATGGATGAACCGCCGTATGCCGGCGCGGTAGGCCTGGTGAATCAGGTCGCGCGTACCGGCGACGTTGATCTTTTCGAGTTCCTTCCAGTGGTTGCCGCCCTTGTAGTTGTCGCGAAAGAACGCCGCAGTGTGAAACACCGTATCGCAACCTTGCAGTGACGCTGCGAATGCGTCGACATCGGCCATGTCCCCGACGATGAGTTCGACACTGGGCAAATTGTCGAACTGCTGTTGTCCTTTGGCTTTTGAACGGACCAGGGCTTTGACCGAGTAACCACGAGCGACCAGTTCACGTACCAGGTTGTTACCCAACAAACCGGTCGCACCGGTAACGAATACACTGTACATGGCTCAATCCTCTGCCGGATGGGTTAACGGCAGCAGCACTGCACTGTCGAAGAAGGCCTCTTCACGAATGACCAGCCCGTTTTTGAAGGTGAAGTGTGCGGCGTAGTACGCGGTGATATGGCGTCCATGAGGTGCAATCACCCGGCCTGGCAGCACCAAGGGGGCGGCGAATGTGCCGGTCAGGAAGGCAGTCAGCGCCAAACGATCGTTACTGACGGCGAATGGGCTGTAGATTACGTGGGCATCGGGGAGCGCTTCTAACAATGCACTCTCCCGTTTGCGCATGGCTTCGCGACCGGTTTGTATCCCCATGCTGTCGAGGTAGATGAAGTCTTCGCAAACCAGCGCAAGCATCGCCTCCACATCATGGCGATTGAAGGCGCTGGCGGCGCGTTCCGCAAAGTCGTTGGGGCCAGTAGTCATATAGTCCAGTCCATTCGTGTTCGAGGGCCTGCAGATATACCTTTGAGGCCGCGGCCGAAAAACAGCGACTACTGCATAATGGCTTTGCACATATGCAGACCAGGGAGGACAGGACGCATGGCGTTGCAAGCAAATTGGGACGATCTTCGTCTGCTGTTGGCAGTTTCTCGGCGTGGCAGCTTCCTTCAAGCTGGTCAGTTCCTGGGAATCGCGGCGTCTACCGTGTCCCGCCGGCTGACCCAACTTGAGATCGCACTGGGCGAGCCACTCGTCGAGCGGGGCGTTGAAGGATGCTGGTTGACCTCGCGGGGCCAATCTCTCGTTGAAGTCGCCTTGGCGGCGGAAGCGGGCTTGAGGCGTCAAACCGTTGCGGGCATATCCGAGCTCAACACCGCGCTGTCTGGCAGTGTCCTGGTCAGTGCCGGAGAGGGGTTCTCGTCATGCGTGCTGGAGGCCGCGAGTCGTTTCACTTCTCTGCACCCGCGTTGCTCGGTGGAGTTGATGGTAACCAGCGACTTTCACAAGATCGTTCGCGGCGTGGCAGACATTGCTGTACGCACTGCTCATCTGGGCGAACCGTCGCTGATTTATCGACCCATAGGCAGGCTCGCTTATGGTGTCTTCGCCGATGCAGATTATCTGAAACGGCATCCGCGGGTGACGCCGGGCACTGCGATCAACATTGCCTTGCTTCCGCCGCTGGACATGTTGCCGCAAATGCGAGCGGCAAAGGCCGCGGGCCTGGAGCGCGCGCAGATCAGTGTGAATTCGTTCGTCGCGCAACTCGAATCGGTGAGGCGAGGTATGGGGGTGGCGGTATTGCCCCGTTTACTGGCGAAGGATCTGATCGAGCTGTTCCCGGATATCCACCTTCCCGACATGGAGGTCTATCTGGTGACCCGGCCTCAGGCATTGAAGCAGGCTCACATCAAATGTTTCTTTGCCATCCTGGAGCAGGTAATGCTCGAAGCCCTGTCCGTGGAAAACGTCGAGGGCTGCCGCTTGGAAGGGGACCTGTAAAATATCGGCAGAACAACGATCTCTGCCGTGTACGGGGCGTCGTCTATGGCAACTCGAAGGAACGCCATCGGGTGAAACCCGTGTTGGAGTATCAAAAATCTTGATTTTCGAGGCGTCGTTTAAAGGCGCCGAGTGCAGTAACGATCTTTGGTCCCATCACCGGGTCGGTGGCGATGCTTTCGGCGCTCAGTTGGCTGGACAGGAGGTTAACAGTCATTGACGCTTCCTCGATGATGCGAGCGGACATCGTATCCAGTACCAGGCGTAATGCAGCTTGCGCGTGACTGGCTCTGGGTGACGCGTTGAAAAGCGCGACAGGCTTGCCCGGAAACTCTGCACTGCTCACGAGCCAATCGAGCATGTTTTTGAATGAACCGGGAATACCTCGCGCGTATTCGGGGCATGAAAACAACAGCCCGTCCGCTTGCCCGATAATTGAGCATAACGCGATGACTGCCTCAGGGGGATCTTCGAGCAGATCCGGGTTGAAGTGAGGCAATGCACCTATACCGTCGTAATGCATGACCAATGCCCCTTCAGGGCATAGACGCTCAGCTGCTCGGAGCAAAATTGAGTTGGAGGAGGTCTGGCGCAGACTTCCAGAGACAGCAAGCAGGCACACCATTTCAACACCGTCCGTGATTCGTGAGTCGGTGAAGTTTCGCACGAGCCTGACCTCACACACCATTGCTGCAGGGCAATGCAGCAATGGACATGTTCTTGCATCTTGTTGCTACGAACGAATGAACACGGCACTCGCTGAAACACAGTGGGTGATCCTCTGAAGGATCCAGCTCTGGATGCCAGGTTTTACCGGCGCTGCTGTTTTGGGGAGGCGTTCAACAGGCGGCGCATAAGTCGCCGCAGGGCGGTGGCATCCTTGTATCCCACCTGCTCGGCAATGGATTCAACGGAGTATCGGCTGGTTTCCAGGAGCACGCGGGCCCTGTTCAGTTGCATACGCTGGATCAAATACCGGGTTCAAAGGCCGGTTGCTTTTCGAAGGTGCCGCATTGCCATTGGCCTTTTTCATTCGCGTGAGTTTTGCGCGGCGGCTCAGAAGTCGCTGCGCGCAGGCAGGGCTCAATGCAGAACCCTGCGGCTCTCACCAATCCTGATCCGGTCCAGCGCCCGGTTCAGTGCATCCAGTGCATCCAGAAGCGCCTTTGCCTCAGCTTCCCGGCCGTCGCCCCACAGGCGCTCGGCCATTTTGTTAAGCGCCTGGATCGAGCGTTCGATGTCAGCGGCGGTGGTCGCTGTGACTGGAGTTTGCGCTGGTTTTTTCGGCATTCGCTCATTCATCTGCAGGAAATTGACAATCTCCAGCATGATCGGCGTTCACTGCCGTTCAATCCAGTGGTTACTGTTTTGGCTTGCTCTGAATGTCTTCCGAGTCGCTGGAGGTCGCCGTGTCTTTCTCGGTTTCTTTCGATTCTGCGCCGGAGTTCGAACCCGAGGCTTCTTCACCTTTTTTGTTGGCTTTCTCTTCGTTGGATTCAGACGTGTTGCTGGACTGGTTCACGCCCGGAATGGCAGTGGGTGGCGCGGCGGATCCTGCCTTCTCGGTTGCCAGTGAGAAGCCCGAGCCCGTCAACATCAGGCTTGCCAGTGCCAAGGTTGCAATTGTCTTGTTCATTTCCAGACCTTCCGTACGAGGGGTGTAGCGTATTGGAGACACGGGCAGGGCCAGGGTGCCGCCCGTTGGACGAGCGGCAGGCGCTGAAGCAAGGCGGCAAATTGCTGGCCCCCTGGTTTCCCCGGACCGGGCAAACTCGCCTTTTTTCAAAAGGTTAGGTTGGCTATATGCGGACGATTGTCATAACCGTTGCAACGCTTTCCCTGGCTGCATTTGCCTCGGGAGTCCAGGCGAAAGAGTTGAGCAAGAGTCATCGGTTTGCCTGTACGTGGGGTTCAGACATCGCTGCCGGTGCCCAGCAGTCGAAGCTGTCGGGGATTTCCCTGTACGGTGCGCGCAAGCAATTGCAGGTGCGCAAGTTCCAGCAACCGTGGATGCGCATGACGGCGATGGGGATCACCGAACAGACTTACAACAGTACCTCGACGCTCAAACCGGCGGCGGTCAAGCAGACCTATTACGAGCAATGCGTGCGGCATGAGCTGGCCCAGCGATAATCAGAAAAGCCCAATCTGAAGAGGTTGGGCTTTTTCATGCCTGACGAAACCTCAGCGTCACTTGTCGCGCTCGCAATTGACCATCCATGACACGCCAAAGCGGTCCACCAGCATGCCGAAGCGAGCGGCCCAGAACGTCGCCTCCAGCGGCATGTCGACGCGGCCGTCCTTGGCCAGCGCACTAAACACTCGCTCGGCTTCGGCAATGCTGTCGACATTGAGGGAGATCGAGCACCCGCTCATGCCCCCGGTCGGCCGGTCAGGTGTGGTGTCGGAGGCCATGATCATCTGGTCTCCGACCTTCAGGCAGGTATGGATGACCAGGTTGTGGTGCTCTTTCGGTACGTGCTCGGCGGCGGGTGTTTCGCCGAAGGTCATCATTGCTTCGAGTTTTCCTTGCAAGGCTTGCTCGTAGAAGGTGAAGGCTTCGCGGCAGTTGCCGTTGAAGATCAGGTAGGGATTGATTCTCATGGTAGCGATCCTGGCAGTAGGCGCGGAGTGAGGCGATTTTCGCCAGGTTCCGCGAAAGGCGGTTAAAACATAGCAGAGCATTGGACGCCGGAACGGGCAGAGTTTTTCCAGATGTTTTTCTCATGAAAAGGCCCAGTCTCAGCACGGAATAAACCTGCGGAGTACCATGGCACGCTCTACCCGTTGCCGAGCGCACCATTGCATGCCTTTGATTTCCCGATTCAACGCTCTGTTCGATCAGGCCCGGCGCGCCTTGTTGCTGGTCTGGGCGACGTCACGCGGATTATTTCTGGGACTGGTGCTGGCGACCCTGATTGCCGGTGTATTGCCGGCGCTGGCCGCGTGGCTGGGCCAGCGTATTGTCGATGCGGTGGTGACGGCGATGCAGATGCACGCGCAGCAGGGTGATGTGCCACTGTGGCCAGTATTGCGTTATGTATTGATGGAGGCGGGGGTATTGGCGCTGTTGTCCGGCACACAACGAGCGTTGTCGGTCCAGCAGTCGCTGCTGCGGGTGCAGTTGGGACAGAAGGTCAACACGCTGATTCTGGAAAAGGCGCAGACCCTGTCGCTGGTGCAGTTCGAGAACTCCGAGTTCTACGACAAACTGGTCCGCGTGCGCCGCGAAGCCTCGACCCGGCCGCTGGCGTTGGTGATGAAGTCGCTGGGATTGATCCAGAACCTGATCATGCTGATCAGCTTCGGTGTGTTGCTGGTGCATTTTTCGCCGTGGGCACTGGTGTTGCTGGTGGTCGGCGCGTTGCCGGTGTTTTTTGCCGAGGCGCACTTTTCCGGCGATGCTTTCCGCTTGTTCACCCGCCGTGCGCCAGAGAGCCGACAGCAAAGCTACATCGAAACCTTGCTGTCCCACGAGGCCTACATCAAAGAAGTCAAACTGTTCGGCTTCGCGCCGTTGCTGTTGCAGCGTTACCGGGACACGTTCGCCAGACTTTATGCCGAGGACCGGCGCCTGACCTTGCGTCGCGATGGCTGGGGTTTCGGCCTTGGATTGCTCGGCACCGGGGCTTTCTATCTGGCTTATGCCTGGGTGGTGATCGACGCAGTGCATGGCAATATCAGTCTGGGCCAAATGACCATGTACCTGGTGCTGTTCAAGCAGGGACAGGGGGCGGTCAGCAGCAGCCTGAGCGCGATCAGCGGTTTGTACGAGGACGGTTTATACCTGTCGAACCTTTACGAATACCTGGCCGAACCGGTGCTGGCCGACTCCGGTCATCTCACTGTCGGCGCGCAACCGGGCGATGGCCTGCGCTTTGAAAACGTCGGCTTCCGGTATCCGGGGGCCAACCGTGCGGCGCTGGAAGGTATCGACCTGCACCTGGTGCCAGGCAAGAGCATGGCGCTGGTGGGGGAGAACGGCTCAGGCAAGACCACAATGATCAAACTGCTGACTCGCCTGTATCGACCCGATCAAGGGCGTATTCTGCTCGATGGCAGCGACTTGCAGGATTGGGAAGAGACCACGCTGCGCCGGCGTATCGGCGTGATTTTCCAGGACTACATCCGCTACCAGTTCACCGTGGGTGAAAACATCGGCGTCGGCGATACCGCGGCGTTCAATGAAGAGCAACGCTGGAAGGCCGCGGCTGCCGAAGGCATGGCCGCACCGTTCATTGAAGGACTTGACCGCGGCTACGCCACGCAATTGGGCCGCTGGTTTGCCGGTGGTCAGGAATTGTCCGGTGGGCAATGGCAGAAGATTGCCTTGTCCCGGGCCTACATGCGCCGCGATGCCGACATCCTGATCCTCGACGAACCGACCTCGGCGCTGGACCCTGCTGCGGAAGCGGCGGTGTTCGAGCATTTCAGCCAGCACACCGAAGGTCGCATGACCTTGCTGATCTCCCACCGTTTTTCCAGTGTGCGCAACGCCGATCAGATCATCGTTCTGGAGGGCGGGCGGATCCTGGAGCAGGGCGATCACGACAGCCTGATCGCCGCCAACGGACACTACGCCAGCCTGTTCGATCTGCAGGCCCGTGGTTATCGCTAGGAGTCCTGGGCGCTGCGCGCCACTGCCGGGCTGGCCACACGAGGCGCGGGTCTGGACTGCATCAGTGCATCGATCGCCTTGCGGTAATTCTGTCCGCCCAGCGCCATGCTGTTGTTGTGGGTGGCGCCAGGCACCAGCAGCAATCGCTTGGGCTGTTGCGCGGCGTTGAACAGCTGCTCGCTGAAGCGCGGCGGCACGAAGGCGTCGGCCATGCCGTGCACCACCAGCAGCGGCATGTGAATTTCGGCGATCTTGTCGATGGAATCGAACTTCTGCGACAGCAGCCAGCGCACCGGCAGCGAGGTGTTGGCCACTGCAGCCGCCACATCGGCGAGAGAGGTAAATGTCGACTCGATCACCAGGCCCTTGACCGGCAGCGGTGTATGGTCCCGGGCAGCGTCCTGGCCGAGTTCGGCCGCCAGATCAATCGCCACAGCGCCACCCAGGGAGTGGCCGTAGATCAGGCGCTTGCTCGGGTCGGGCTGCAGCAGTTTGAAGCGCTCCCACGCCACGCGGGCATCTTGATACACGCTGCTTTCCGAGGGCAGATCGCCCTTGCTCTGGCCGAAACCACGGTAATCGATGGCCAGTACCGAGTAGCCCGCCGCGCGCAATTGCTCGATACGGAACAACTGCCCGGTGAGATTCCAGCGCACACCGTGCAGATAGAGAATCGCCGGGGCATTCGGCCGTTCTGCTGGCCACCACCAGGCATGAATGTTCTGCCCGGCCTTGAAGCTTTTTGGCTGCAAGTCGAGCTCCTGCACGCTACCCGGCAAGCCGTGATACCAGCCGGCCGTGCCTGGCTCGATGCGAAACAGCAGCTTGCGCTCGGTGTGTTCGAGAACGGCACAACTCGTCGGTACGCCAATGATCAGCGCAACCATGCAGGCGAACGCCAGACGACGGCGACGCAGACGGGTCATGAAGGAAAGGAACATTAAACGGTTCACCACAGCGCAGACAAAGAAGGCTTTTTACCAGATGCCTTGGTCTGCGCGTGAGTTTTTCGACCGCCGTGTGCCCGCAACGATTACAAAATGCTGCGGCTCAATCCACCCGCAGGACGATTTTGCCGATGTGATCACCGCTTTCCATGTGCGCGTGCGCCTGGACCGCATCATGCAGCGAATAGACTTGGTCGATGATCGGCAGGCAACGCCCGGCCACCAGCACCGGCCAGACGTGCTCGCGCAGCTGTTCGGCGATTTCGGCCTTTTCCTCTGCGGTTCGCGCGCGCAGCAGCGAACCGGTGATCACCGCGCGCTTGGCCATGATTGCCAGCAGGTCGATGTCGTTGGCCTTGCCACCACCGAGAAAGCCCAGCATCACCAGTCGGCCATCCATCGCCAGTGCGCTGACATTACCGTTGAGATACGAGGCGCCCATGATGTCAAGAATCGCGTTTACACCTTGGCCTGCGGTTTTCTGTGCGATGACGGTGGCGAAATCCTGCTCGCGATAATTGATTGGCTGCCCACCCAGTTCGCTGATCGCCGCGCATTTTTCCGTGCTGCCGGCGGTGGCGAAGGTTTCGATACCGAATTCGCGACAGAGCATCAGCGCGGTCGTCCCGATGCCGCTGGTGCCGCCGTGAATCAGCACCCGCTGGCCACGTTGCGCGCCACCGAGGCCGAACAGGTTGGCCCACACGGTAAAGAAGGTTTCCGGGAGGGCGGCGGCCTGTACCCAGTCCAGCCCCTCGGGGATCGGCAAGGTTTGCCCGGCGGGCACCGTGCAGTACTCGGCGTAACCACCACCGTTGGTCAGCGCACAGACCTTGTCACCCACGGCAAAGCCACTGACACCGGCACCCAACGCGACGACTTCGCCGGCCACTTCCAGACCGGGGATCGGGTTCATGCCGGGCTTCATCGGGTACTTGCCGGCGCGTTGCAGGGCGTCCGGGCGATTGATTCCGGCAGCGCGCACGCGGATCAGCACCTCGCCGGCTGCCGCGACAGGCAGCGGCACGCGCTTGGGCTGCAAGACTTCGGGGCCGCCGGGTTGAGTGATTTCGATGCGGGTCATTTCGCTGGGCAGTGTCATATCCGGTCCTGTTGCGTAGGGGGTCTGTAGGTGGGAGTTCAAGTCTTCGGCAATGATTCCCTTCAAAAGCCTTTCAGGCTTGAGAACAGTGGCGAGGATATCGGCTATTGTTGCTGCTTTGGCGCAGCGATTTGGCGGCACGGTGATGCAAATCTGCATCGGCAGGAGATGAGATGAACTGGGATGACGCACGGGTATTTCTCGCGGTCTGTCGCGAGTCGACGCTGCGCGGGGCGGCGCGAGTGCTTGGCGTGGATCAGGCGACGGTCGGACGGCGGATCACCGCGCTGGAAAAGTCCCTGAGCGCGACGTTGTTCCTGCGCACCTCCGACGGCTATGCGCTGACTGCAGTCGGTGAAGCGGCGCTCAGGTCCGTGGAGAAAATGGAGCATTCGGCGCTCGAGCTCGAGCGGCAGATCCAGGGCCTGGATGATCGCCTGACCGGCACGGTGCGGGTCAGCACCACCGATTCGCTGGCCATCGACTTCCTGATCCCGGCCATCGCCCGCTTGCATGAACAGCATCCGGACGTGCGCGTGCAACTGGACGCCTCCACGCAGATGCTCAGCCTGGCCAAGCGCGAAGCGGACATCGCCGTACGCAATGCCCGGCCGGACAACCCGGACCTGATCGCCCGGCGGATCGCACGCTGGCCGACCGGGCTGTTTGCCGCGCAGACTTATGTCGATGCCCACGGCGTACCTGAGCAGGGCAGTGCTTTCGCGGGGCATGATCTGGTGGTCTATCAACCGTACCTGCAGAGCAACAAAGACCTGACGCTGGTGGGGGAGCCGATCAGTCGCGGGCGCATCGTCGCCAGTCTCGGTTCGAGCCTGCTGATGCGTCGCTCGATTGCGGCGGGTATTGGTGTAGGAGAAATCCCGGTGTACATGGGCGAGCGCGACGGGCTGGTCAGGCTCTGGCCGCAGCGTACCCGGCCGCAGCCCTATGAAGTGTGGCTGGTGACCCATGCGGATCTGCGCCATACCGCGCGGGTGAGGGCGGTGATCGAACAGATCGTCGAGGTGTTTGCCTCGGAAAATGAGTAGCGCGTATTGGCAGTGGTGAACTCACAACGCCTGACGAAAAGGCCTACGCCGATAGCAGAATCCGCTGGCTTGTAAGCCGAAGGACCGAGGGCTATTGTTTTCAAAGGCTGGGGCGAGGCAGCACGCTCGCACTCAAGTGACATACCACGGACGGTATCGGTAGCCCGATAAAGGTGTCGAATTGAAAGCCAGGGAATTCAGTCATTTTCAACGTGACACAACGAGTAAAGGCCAAGGTACGCAGGTCATGGGCGCCATCAGTCGCGAAGAGTTCAATGCCAGGATCGAGACCATCGAGACACGAATGGATGCTCGGCTGGATGCGGTATCAATGAAAATTGACGGGTTTTTATCTGTTCAGCTGGAGCGAGACAAAACTCAAGTCGAACGTGACAAAACTCAAGTCGAACGAGACAAACGCTACGACCTGATTACGCAAGAGATGCGCAAAATTGCCGAAGGTGCGCAAGACGCCGCAAGGCAAGGGGCCACCGTCAAGGCCAACGTCTGGGCAGCAACGGCCGTCCAGTTACTGGGAATCGTCGCTATCGTTGTCGGGGCCTATTACGCCAACCAGGCCAACATGTATGTCGCCATACAAACCACCCTCGTCGCCGTTCAGGCAGGCAAGGACGTTCACGCCCCCCAACCGTCGATGCTGCCAAACCCATTTCCACCACAATAAAAAACGGCCTTCAAATGAAGGCCGTTTTTGCAGGCGTCGAAACCCTGCCTTATGGCATTTGCGGCAACTCCTGCGGTTGCAGATCAAACACCAGCACCTCGGCATCCACGCCATTGTTCAAGGTCAGGGCCTGCTCTTCACGTACCCGCACACCGTCGCCTTCCTGCAACTGCACGCCGTTGAGTTCAACGCTGCCACGCGCCACATGCACGTAGGCGTAGCGGTTGGCCGGCAATTTCAGTGTCGCGCTTTCCTTGCCGTCGAACAGGCCGGCGAAGACCCGGGCGTCCTGACGTACTTTCAATGAGCCATCAGCGCCGTCCGGCGAGATGATCAGTTGCAGGCGACCGCGTTTTTTCTGCGCGCTGAAGTGCTCCTGCTGATAGCGCGGTTTGGCACCGGCCACTTCCGGCACGATCCAGATTTGCAGAAAGTGCACAGGCCGGGTGGCCGAATGGTTGAACTCGCTGTGGGCCACGCCGCTGCCGGCACTCATCAGTTGCACGTCACCGGGACGGATCACCGAACCGGTGCCGAGGGTGTCCTTGTGTTCCAGTGCGCCTTCGAGCACGTAGGAGAAAATCTCCATGTCGCGGTGCGGGTGCTGGCCGAAGCCCTTGCCGGCCGCCACGCGGTCGTCGTTGATCACCAGCAGGTCGGAAAAACCCTGCTCACGCGGGTCGCGGTAGCTGGCGAAGGAAAAGGTGTGGAAGGACTTCAACCAGCCATGATTGGCGAGGCCGCGGTCGGAAGCTTTGCGAATAGTCAGCATGATCAAATCTCCTGGCGGGACGTTGATTCGTCCGAGTGAGGAGAAGGTTACTGTTAACCGAGTCGTGCAATAAGTAGATGGAAATTGAAACACTGTCCCTCTCAGGTGGACAGTTTTGTGTACCCGATCACGCATTCTTTTCGCCGCTCTCCACGCACTTGGCCATAATGCGAGGTCTGGCTACTTTCCCTTGATTTCAGTGATGTTTACCCATGAAAACCGTGGCAATGGTGCTGTTTCCTGACTTTCTTCTGCTCGACATGGCGGGGCCCATGGAGGTGTTTTCGGTCGCCAATCGTTACTTGAAAGCCGAAGATCAGTACCAGTTGCTCACCCTGGGCACCGAGCGCGGAATGCTGCGCGCCTCCAATGGCGTACAGGTGCAGACTGATCGCCATATCGACGATCCGTCCCCGGCCTGTGACCTGCTGCTGGTCCCGGGTGGCCCGGGCGCCTATAACGAAAAGCACCCGCAGCTACTCGCCTGGTTGCAACGGTCGGTGGGGCAGGCTGGCCGCTATGGTTCGATCTGCACGGGTGCCTTTGTGCTGGGCCATGCCGGTCTGCTCGATGGTTATCGTGTGACCACCCACTGGAACTACACCGAACGGCTGATCAAGGCCTTCCCCAAGGCGCAGGTGGAGACTGACCAGATCTACACCGAAGACCGCAATCTGATCACCTCGGGAGGCGTGACCGCCGGCATCGATCTGGCGTTGGCCGTCGTCGCCCGGGATCATGGAAAAAAAGTCGCCCAGGACGTGGCCAAGGTTCTGCTGGTGGTGATGAAGCGTCAGGGCGGGCAAGCGCAGTTCAGCCCGTTGATGGCGGCGGTGGCCCCTCAGGAAACTGCCATCACCCGGGTGCAGAACCATGTGCTGGAACACCTCGACGAAGCGTTTACGGTCGAGCGCATGGCCGGTCTGGCGAACATGAGTACCCGGCACTTTGCGCGGGTGTTCGCCCGGGATGTGAACATGACGCCGATGGAGTTTCTGCAGAACGCGCGTATTGACTGCGCGCGTAATCTTCTGGAAACCAGCGAGTTGCCGTTGAAGACCGTGGCCTATAAAAGCGGTTTTGGCAGCGTGCGCCACATGCGTTTGCTGTTCGCTGAAAAGCTCGGTCTGACCCCGGCGCAGTACCGCGAACAGTTCAGCTAGAGCGGTTTTGTCCGTCCGGTGCATCCGGATGTCCGTGCTGCGCCCTGCACGGAGGTTGTGCCGTCACCAACGCCTGCCAAGATAAAGGTAACGCTTGGAAGGGAGAGCCGCCGGAGGCTGAGAGCATGAAGCTCGGACCCGCTGGCGCTGGAAAACGGCATGAACAGCCACAACGATTTGCCCGCTGCATCGGTCCTGTATTTTGGGCCATACGCGTTTCATTTGCGCCAACGACTGGTCCTCGACGGTGACCGGCAGTTGCGCATGGGCGGGCGCGCCCTGGATATTCTCCAGGTACTGGTCGAACGCGCCGGTCGGGTGGTGCGCAAGGAGCAGCTGATCGCCTGGGTGTGGCCGGACAGTGTGGTCGAGGAGATCAACCTGCGGGTGCACATCGCTGCATTGCGCCGGGCGCTGGGCGACGGTGAGAACGGTCAGCGCTACATCGTCAACGTGCCGCAATGCGGCTATTGCTTCATCGCCCCGGTGCACGCTCGAAATGTTGCGCAAGTGGTGTTCGAAACCCTGCACGCCCCGCAGCATAATTTGCCTGCGCGCCTGACCCCGGTGATCGGCCGCGATTCGCTGGTGGGCAGCCTGGTGCGACAAATGCAGCTGTGTCGGCTGATGACCCTGACCGGCCCGGCCGGGGTCGGCAAATCCACGGTGGCACTGCGTGTGGCGGAGTTACTGCTGCAGCATTACCGCGATGGCGTCTGGTACATCGATCTGTCCGTTATCGATGATGCTCCGTCGTTGCTCGACCATCTGCTGCGCACCCTCGACACCACGTTCGAGTCGTTAGCCTCGCGCCATTCCTTGCTGGTGCTGGATAACGGCGAACGCCGTCGTGAATCGTGCCGGGCGCTGCTCGAGCGACTGCTGCTGGCGGCGCCACGGCTGGCGCTGCTGGTCACCAGTCGCGAACCGTTGCAGGCCGATCTCGAGACCCTGCAAGCGGTGGCGCCGTTGACCTTTCCCAAGGCATCGACGCCGGGCACTGTCGACGAGGCCATGGGCTATTCGGCAGTGCAACTGCTGGTCAGCCGCGCTCGTGCCCGTCAGCACGATTTCAGCCTGCGCGAGCAGGATCTGCCAACCGTGTGCGACATCTGTCGGCGCCTCGACGGCTTGCCGTTGGCCATTGAACTGGCGGCCGCGCAGATCGATGCGCTGGCGCTGGTGGGGCTGCAGACGCAACTGGACAACGGTCTGCGCCTGCTCAGTCATGGTCGACGCACGGCGGTAGCACGGCTTCAGTCCATGAACGCCGCACTGGAATGGAGCTATCAGGATCTCAAGACCAGCGAGCAACGGGTCTTGCAGCGCCTGTCGGTGTTCAAGATGGCCTTCACCGAGGAGGCTGCGTTGCAGGTCATTGATGGTGCGCATCTGACGGCGATTATCGAGCGCCTGGCCGCCAAGTCATGGCTGACGGTGGAGCGGGGCGCAGATCCGCTGCGCTATCGGATGCTCAATACCGTTCGCTGTTATGTCCGTGAACAGCTGGAAACCAGCGCTGAGCTAAGCGACATCGTGCACCGTCATACCCTGTACCACGGACGAAATCGATCCGGCTCAGGTGTGCAACTCGCCGCGCAACGCGTCGAGCAGTAAGCGCACCTTGCGCAAATCCGGGGTGGCGTAGCCTTCGCTGAAGCGTTGGTAGATCGGGGTCAGCAGATCCAGTGCTTCGCGATGACGGGACTGGCGCTGCCATAGCTGTGCCAGGGACGTGGCGCTGCGCAGTTCCCAGGCCAGGGCGCCCTGGGATCGGGCGATGGCGAGGGCGTCTTGCAGAAGTTTTTCTGCCTGCTCGACGCTGCTGGGGGTGCCTGGGTGATTGCCTTCGCGAGCAGGCGCGCTCCCACAGGCAGGCGGGCTCTTGTGGAAGCGAGCTTGCTCGCGAAGGCGTCCCTGCGGACAACCCGACTCTTCAGCCAATAACCGTTCAGCCTCGGCCCGTAAAACCTCCGCTGTGCTCCAGCCTGCCGCGCCACAGCGTGCGCGTTCCAGCAAGGCCTCATCGATGTAGCGCGCATCAAGCGTGACCATCAGCTCCTTGATCAGCCCGGTATCCGCCGGGGCGACGGGCTGGGCCAGGCGCTCATCGATGACCTGCGCATAGTGCCGTCCCCAGGTGTGGAACAGCAGCACCGAGTGCTTCTGCGCCTGCTCCAGCAACAGCTGCAACAGCGCGCGGGCGGTCTTGGGGTCGCCGTTGTAATGCGCGATCAGGCAACTGGCCTGGGCCAGGGTGTAACAGATCGAGGTGCCGTGGTTGATCTGCACGGCGATGTCCAGTGCCTGCCGCGCAGTGCGCCATGCCTGTTCGGGAAACCCTTGCAGCCATAGCACCCGGGCGAGAATGGTCAGTGAAGCCACGCTCTGGTCGTACTGCACGCCAAAGCCGTGGGTGAACCGGTTGCGATAGCCACTGTGGGCCATGCGCTGGATCACTTGTTCGGCGCTGATCCGCGCTTGCGGCTGGTCACCGGCAAAGTGCAGGGCCAGCACCCGCAAGCGATGAATACTCAACGACAGCAGCGGGTCGTCGTGGCCCCCGAGGCGGTCGAACTGTGCGCTTTGCTGCAAGGCTGCCTGGTAATGGCCGCAGCTGAGATTGACCGCCAGGTGTCCGGATATCGCGCGCAGTTGCCCGGCGACGTCGCGGTGTTGTTGCGCCAGCGCGTTGGCCTGAGTGAAGGCCTCGATGGTCTCCGGCGAACCGCCCCAGGTGTGGTAGCAGGCACTGCCGAGCGCCAGTTGCAGGGCGATTTCCAGCCGTGGGCAGGGTTGCTCGGCACTGGCGAGCAAGGTCAATGCCTGGCGCACATGAGCGCCATATTCCTTGAGCAATGACAGTTCTTGCCACAGCGCGGCCGACGTCGCCGTCAGACGGACTCCAAGAGCGCGTGCCCCGGCACCGTACAAACTCCAGTCGAGGGCGGCGCGCAGGTCTTCCAGACCTCGGGCATAACGCTCGATCCATTGCGTGGTCGGGGTGTGTTCCCACTCGGCTTGCGCCTGTTCCATCAACGTCAGATAGCGCTCGGCGTGGCGTTCGCGCAGGGTTTCACGTTCGCCGCTGTGTCCGAGTTTTTCCAGCGCGTAATGGCGCGTGGTATCGAGCAGTCGATAGAACACTTGTTCATCGCCGACATCCACATTGAGCAGCGATTTGGCCACCAGTTGCGTGACTGCCGCGAGCACCTGCACGGGCTCGATATGCTGCCCGACGATCACCGCCGCGGCCGACGCCAGGCTGAAGCTGCCGCGAAACACCCCGAGGCGACGCAGGCAGGTCTGCTCACAGGGCGTGAGCAGGTTGAAACTCCAGTCCAGCGTGGCATGCAACGTCTGGTGCCGCGCATGGCGCTGGTGGTTGCCTGCCGCCAGTGGATGCAGATGATCCTGCCACTGCTGCAGCAAGCCGCTCAGGCCGAGGCTTTCGACTTGCGCCGCCGCCAGCTCCAGCGCCAATGGAATACCGTCCAGGCGCCGGCAGATTTCAATTGCCAGCGGCAACTCGGCGTCGCTCAACTCAAAGTGTTCGTGGGCGACCATGGCCCGTTCGACGAACAGTTGCAGCGCGGCAAAAGCCATCGCCTGTTGGCGATCGAGACCGCTTGTCGCCGGCGGGCAGTCGAGTGAATCCAGACGCTGCACGAACTCGCCTTCAGCGCGCAGGCTTTCGCGGCTGGTGGCCAGAATGTGCACCTGTGGTGCGCCACGCAGGAGGCTCTCGGCGAGCAGTGCCACGGCATCGATCAGGTGCTCGCAATTGTCGATCACCAGCAGCATCTGCCGCTCGCGCAAATCGTTGATCACCGCCGCCATCGGCTCGCCGTCATGCACCGACAGATTGAGCAGGGTCGCCAGTTGCGAGGCGATCAGCGCCGGGTCGTTGAGCGGCGCCAGATCCAGCAGGCGAATGCCGTCGCGGTAGCGTCCGATCAACTGTTCGGCAACACGCAGGGCGACGGTGGTCTTGCCGATCCCGCCGGGGCCGACCAAGGTGATGCAACGCTGCAGCGGCAGTTGCTGCATCAGGCTATCGACCAGCGGCTGGCGGCCGATCATCCGGGTATGGCGCAACGGCAGATTGTGTCGACCCGGAGCCGCTTCGCGCGGGCGTTGTTCGCTGGCCTGCACCGTCAGCGGGGCGACGAAGCTGTAGCCGCGCTGGGCCACGGTGACAATGTAGCGCTGACCGGCCTGGCCATCGCCCAGCGCCTTGCGCAGGGCGGCCATGTGCACCCGCAGATTGATATCTTCGACCACGCTGTCCGGCCACACGCCGGCGAGCAACTGCTGTTTGCTCACCACTTCGCCGGCATGCGCCAGCAGCATCAGCAGAATATCCATGGCGCGCCGGCCCAGGCGCAGCGGCTGATCGCCTTCCATGACCAGTCGTTGCCCGGTGTATATCCGATAGGGGCCGAAACCGATGGCCTGATTCGGGGAAAGACTCAACAGCACACTCCTGCGGTGATGCGGCGATCCGGGCACAGGGGCGCTGCGTGAAGACGCAGACCGTCTGGTGCAAGGTATCGCAGCATATTCCTCAGGTTTGGCCATCAGTGCAACGGCAGGTTCTTGGGTAACGCTCAAAAGTTCATGGGCCGTGTCTTGGTGTCTTTGCCTTCGCGCATGATCTGGCAGCGCCAGGCGAACGGGTTGATCCCTTCGCTACGGGTGAACATGTGACAGAAGTGCGCCTGATCGCAGAAGCCGCACTCCAGACTGATCTGCGTCAGGCTCAGGCCGGTATGGCGGATCAACAGCTTGGCGCGGGCGATGCGCTGTTCGCGGATCCAGTCCTGCGGTGCCTGACCCGTGCTGGCCTTGAACGCCCGGGAGAAATGGCTGCGTGACAGCGAACAGGCACGTGCCAGCTCGGCCACTTCCAGGCTTTCTCCGAGGCGTTCGAGAATCAGTTGTTTGACCTGCCGCTCCCGTTGCGGGCTGAGGCCACCGAGGGGAGGCTTGCCGGGTTCGCTGGCAGGGGCGAGGGCAACGGATTGCTGTAGATGAGCCATGGCCAAGGTCCGTGTCGTGGGGGGAACACACACACCGGGCGTGTTCCCTCGGGGCAAAAAACAACGCTGCGCAGAGGCCTTCATTGTTAAGACGGGCGGCGCAGACTGACGAGTTAATCGTTGTTAATTCGCGGGCCTGACCCACGCGCAAAGCACCGTTGATCACGTAAAGTGCACAGCACTGACGTCTGCTCATCGAAGGAGCTGGAGCCCATGAACCGTAACGATCTACGCCGCGTCGACATGAACCTGCTGGTGATTTTCGAAGCGCTGATGTTCGAAAAGAACCTGACCCGCGTCGCCGAAAAACTGTTCATGGGCCAACCGGCAGTGAGCGCTGCGCTTGGCCGTTTGCGCGACCTGTTCGATGACCCGTTGCTGCTGCGCAACGGCCGCAGCATGGAGCCGACCGCCCGCGCACTGGCGATCCTGCAGGAGCTGCAACCGGCGATGGACGTGATTTGCGGCGCGGTCAGCCGGGCCAAGGAATTCGACCCGGCGAGCAGTTGCGACGTGTTCCGTATCGGCCTGTCGGACGACGCCGAATTTGGTCTGTTTCCGCCGCTGCTGCGCCAGCTTCAGCAGGAGGCGCCGGGGATCGTTGTCGTGGTGCGCCGCGCCAACTTTCTGCTGATGCCGGCGCTGCTGGCGTCCGGGGAAATCTCCGTCGGCGTGAGCTACACCACCGATCTGCCGGCCAACGCCAAGCGCAAGAAGCTGCGTGACATCCCCTGCAAGGTGCTGCGCGGTGACGACCGCCCGGGGCCACTGACCCTCGACGAATACTGCGAACGCCCGCATGCGATGGTGTCGTTTTCCGGTGATTTGAGCGGCAACATCGACCTCGACCTGGCCAAACTCGGCCGCCGTCGCCGCGTGGTACTCGGCGTGCCGCAGTTCAGTGGCTTGCGCACCTTGCTCGCCGGCACCGAAATGATCGCTACCGTACCGGATTACGCTGCCTGTGCACTGGTTGAAGGCTGCAACCTGCGCGCCGAGGATCCGCCGTTCCCGATCGATGCGGCGCAGCTGTCGATGGCGTGGAGCGGGGTGCACGACAACGACCCTGCCGAACGCTGGCTGCGCTCGCGGATCAGCCAGTTCATGGCGGCGCCACTGGACATCCCGCCCGCCTGAAAGAGAGCACATCCATCCAATTTCCCCCCGCCCGCACCGAGCATGATTCACCCCGATAAGAAATAAAGGGTGAGGTCATGAACGCTTCTCAAAAGGATGAACGGGCGCGGGACGTCGGTTTGCTGTTTCTGCGGGTCAGCGGCGGATTGTTTCTGCTGTGGGTCCACGGCTTGCCCAAGCTGTTGAACTTCAACGCGCAATTGCAGCAGATCGAGGACCCGTTCCACCTCGGCGCGCACCTCACCCTCAGCCTGGCGATTTTTGCCGAAGTCCTCTGCCCGCTACTGATCGTCGGCGGGGTGCTGGCGCGATTGGCCTGCTTGCCTATTCTCTTTGTGCTGCTGGTGGCGCTGCTGGTCGTGCATCCGCAATGGAGTGTGGCCGAGGGGCAGTTCGGCTGGTTGCTGTTGATCCTGTTCGCCACTGTGTTCATCGCCGGGCCGGGACGGCTGGCGTTCAATGTTCGCTTGCCCGGAGTGCTGCGTCATGCCTGAAGCCCTGAGTCCAAAAGCACCGGGGTCCGATGAGACCGTGACCCTGATCGTCAAGCACCGGGTCAAGGCCGGACTTGAACAGCCTTACGAGGCGTGGTTGCGCAACATCGTCCGGATCGCCGGGCAACGCGAAGGCCATCTGGGCGTGGACGTGGTGCGCGGCAAGCTCAAAGGCCTGGACACTTACACCTGCGTGCTGCGCTTTTGCTCCACGGCGGCCATGCAGCTGTGGCTGGAGTCGCCGCAACGTCAGGCGCTGGTCGACGAAGCGGCGCCAATGCTCGCCGATGGCGACCAGACTGAAGTCGCGCCGGTCAACGAGTTCTGGTTCGCGCCGCTGGCCGATGCCGCCAAGCCGCCGCCGCGCTGGAAACAAGCGGTGATCACCCTGCTGGTGATTCTGCCGCACACCTTGCTGGTGCCACTGATCTGGGGGCCGCTGCTCAAGTTGCATCCGCTGCTTTCCAATTACGTGGTCGCCACGTTCCTGATCACCCTGACCATCGTCCTGTCGGTGGTGTACGTGTTCATGCCCCGCGTGACCCGATTGTTTGCGCCGTGGCTGGAAGCCGGTCAGGCCCATGCTCACATCGAACCGGCCAAACAGCCGTCACGCTGAACCCCATTCATTTACTCGGAAGGAACTGCGATGAACGCCGATCTGATTCTGTTCAATGGCCAATTTCACACCGTCGACCGCAGCAAACCGCTGGCCAGTGCGGTGGCGATCAAGGACGGCCGTTTTGTCGTCGTCGGTAACGACACCCAGGCCATGGCCCTGCGTGATTCGGCCACGCAAGTGATCGACCTGCACGGCCGCTGCGTGATCCCCGGCCTCAACGATTCGCACCTGCACCTGATCCGTGGCGGCCTCAATTACAACCTCGAACTGCGCTGGGAAGGCGTGCCGTCGCTGGCCGACGCGTTGCGCATGCTCAAGGAGCAGGCCGACCGCACGCCAACCCCGCAATGGGTGCGCGTGGTCGGTGGCTGGAACGAATTCCAGTTCGCCGAAAAACGCATGCCGACCCTCGAAGAGCTCAACCAGGCCGCGCCGGACACGCCGGTGTTCGTCCTGCACCTGTACGACCGCGCGCTGCTCAACCGCGCCGCACTGCGGGTGGCCGGTTACACCCGCGACACGCCGAACCCGCCGGGTGGCGAGATCGTCCGGGATGCCAACGGCAACCCGACCGGGATGCTGGTGGCGCGGCCGAACGCGATGATTCTGTATTCGACGCTGGCCAAGGGGCCGAAGCTGCCGCTCGAATATCAGGTCAACTCGACCCGTCAGTTCATGCGCGAACTCAATCGCCTCGGCCTGACCAGCGCGATCGATGCCGGCGGTGGTTTCCAGAACTATCCGGACGACTATCAGGTGATCGAGCAACTGGCCAAGGACGACCAGTTGACCGTGCGCATCGCCTACAACCTGTTCACCCAGAAACCGAAAGAAGAGCTCAGCGACTTCCAGAATTGGACCGGCAGCGTCACCCTGCACCAGGGCGACGACTATCTGCGACACAACGGCGCCGGCGAGATGCTGGTGTTCTCCGCCGCCGACTTCGAAGACTTCCTCGAGCCGCGCCCGGACCTGCCGCAAACCATGGAGCAGGAGCTTGAGCCGGTGGTGCGCCACCTGGTCGAGCAGCGCTGGCCGTTCCGTCTGCACGCCACGTACAACGAATCGATCAGCCGCATGCTCGACGTGTTCGAGAAGGTCAATCGCGACATTCCGTTCAACGGTCTGCCGTGGTTCTTCGATCACGCCGAAACCATCACCCCGCAGAACATCGAGCGGGTGAGGGCGCTGGGCGGTGGCATCGCGATTCAGGACCGCATGGCGTTCCAGGGCGAGTACTTCGTCGATCGCTACGGCGCGCAGGCGGCCGAGGCCACGCCGCCGATCAAACGCATGCTCGCCGAAGGTGTACCGGTAGGCGCCGGCACCGACGCTACGCGGGTTTCCAGCTACAACCCGTGGACCTCGCTGTACTGGATGGTCAGCGGTCGCACCGTTGGCGGTCTGGCGTTGTACGAAGAAGGTCTGCCGCGCACCACTGCGCTGGAGCTGTTCACTCACGGCAGTGCGTGGTTCTCCTCCGAGCAGGGCAAGAAGGGCCAGATCAAGGTCGGGCAACTGGCGGATCTGGCGGCGCTGAGCGCGGATTTCTTCCATGTCGAGGAAGAAGCGATCAAGTGGATCGAGTCGGTGCTGACCGTGGTCGGCGGCAAGATCGTCTACGCCGCCGGCGATTTCGAAGACCTTGGCCCACGCTCGATTCCAGTGCTGCCGGACTGGTCGCCGGTGGTCAAGGTTCCGGGCCACTGGCGGCCGAACTCGCCATTGCAGGCGCAGGTGCATCAATGCGTTGGCGCCTGCGCGGTGCACTCGCACAGCCACGAAAAAGCGCGTCTGTCGAACGCACCGGTCAGCGACTTCGCCGGGTTCTGGGGCGCGTTCGGCTGTTCCTGTTTCGCCTTCTGATTCCTACAAAAAAAGCGCCGGCCAACCGGTACGGCGCTTCCCGCAACATCCATCCCAAGGAGTTTCCCATGAGCGTTCCCTACAAACGTCTGAACAAAGATGATGCAGTCGTGCTGCTGGTCGATCACCAGACCGGTCTGATCTCGCTGGTGCAGGACTTCACGCCCAACGAGTTCAAGAACAACGTGCTGGCGCTGGGCGACATCGCCAAGTTCTTCAAATTGCCGACCATCCTCACCACCAGCTTCGACGCCGGTCCCAACGGCCCGATCGTGCCGGAGCTGCGCGAGCAGTTTCCGGACGCGCCGTTCATTCAGCGCCCAGGCCAGATCAACGCCTGGGACAACGCAGACTTCGTCAAGGCGATCAAGGCCACCGGCCGCAAGCAACTGATTATCGCCGGTGTGGTGACTGACGTCTGCGTAGCGTTCCCGACCCTGTCGGCCATCGCCGAAGGCTATGAAGTGTTTGTGGTTACCGACTCGTCCGGCACCTTCAACACCACCGTGCAACAAGCAGCGTGGGCGCGGATGTCGGCCGCCGGTGCGCAACTGTTGAACTGGTTCTCGGTGGCGTGCGAGCTGCAGGGCGACTGGCGCAACGACATGGAAGGCCTGGCGCATCTGCTGTCCGAACGCCTGCCGAACTATCGCAACCTGATCAACAGCTACACCAAGTTCACTGCCAAGTAATTGCTTGAACTGAAAGTGCCCGCTTGATTGCGGGCATTTTCATGTGCAGTAAAAAGAGGCGCAACCCACCATCCCCTGTGGCGTTCAACTGTCTGATGGGGCTAGCGGTTTTGCAGCCACCCAAGAAAACCGCCCTTGCGCATCGGCGCCGGTTTCGCCATCAACGCGAGGCGGCTGTTCTGCTGACGCACGGCCTGCAGTTTGTTCAGCGCCTGACCGACTTCGCTGCGCTGCTCCATGCATTGGCGGGTCAGGGCTTTGTCGAGGCGGTAGATGATGCTCGACGTCAGCGCCGTGAACGTGGCTTGCGACGGCGTGTCGGCGAGGATGCTCTGTTCGCCCATGACCTCGCTCGGCCCCATGCGCCCGGCTTCGGTCTGGCCACTGCCATCGGGCACGGTTGCGCTGACCACGCCAGTGGCGATGACAAACAGACTGTCGGGGACTTCATCCAGCCCCAACACTACCTGACCGGCTGCGTACTGTTGCGCGACCATCGATTCGGCGAGGCGATCGCGTTCCTCATGACTCAACGAGCGGAACACTTTCACTTCATCGAGCAGTGCCCGGGCGCGGGTCGAAGGCTCGATCACGCCATCGGGATGCCGGGAAATACCCGCGGCTTCGAGATGACGGTGGGCGAGGTCGAACAGTTGATTGCGCACCTCGCCTTTCTTGCCCAGCTCACTGATGAAGCCACTGGCGACGTACTCCGACATCTCTTCACCGGCCTCTTTCAACACGGCTTTGGGCGGCGGATTCAACAGCAGACTGCTGCTGCCTTGCAGTGTGCGGTCGAGGGCGTCGAGCACCCGCCGTGGGCGGATATGATTTGGCACCTTGATGCTGATCGAGACACCGTGCAGGTTGGTCGGGCGACTGAGATTGACGATCTTCGCCTTGGCCGCCACCGAGTTCGGCACCACGGCCAGGGTGCCGACACTGGTCAACAGGTGCGTGGCGCGCCAGTCAATGTCGAGCACCTTGCCCTCGACGCCGTCGATCACCACGAAGTCGTCCACCTGATACGGCTTGGTGGTGTTGAGTACAATCCCGGAAAACACGTCGCTCAAGGTGCTTTGCAGCGCCAGACCGACCACGATCGCCACCACCCCGGAGGTCGCCAGCAAGCCTTTGACCGGCAGATCCAGCACATAGCCGGCGGCCGCGACGATCGCCGCCAGAAACACCAGCGCGCCAATCACGTCCTGCAACAGCCGACCGCTGTGGCCGATACGCCGCATCAGCACCAGGCCGATCACTTCGGTCAAAACGCGTGCGGCGTACAGCCACCAGACAATCCCCAGCGCCGTCGCGCCGAGCTGCGCCACGCGGTCATCGGTAAGCACTGGCGCCAGCAACGGGCTGATGCCGGCGTTGATGATCAGTGCACTGAAGCCGAGAAACAGCGCCAGCCGAACAGCGACTTTCGGCGCGCGGTGGGTGAAGGGGGTGAAGTGCCAGAGCAGACCATCGAGTACCAGCAGCACGGCACTCCAGGACAGCAGGTGGTTGAGGAGGGGCATGGCGATCTCCGGAACTGCATGAACATTGGTGTTGAAGAGGCTTTTGTGGTGAGGGGATTCAAAAAAACTCACCACACCGTTGGGTGTGGTGAGAGATCGGCATCAGTTCAGATGCGTCTTCAGTTCAGCCGCCGCCTGCCGCACGGCCGCTTTCACTTGCGCAATCTGACTCAGCGGATTGAGCAAGCCAAAGTCATGAATCATCCCGTTGTAGCGCACCGAGGTCACCGGCACGCCGGCCGCATCCAGGTGCCGGGCGTAGCCTTCACCTTCATCGCGCAACACGTCGAACTCGGCGGTCTGCACCAGCGCAGCGGGCAGGCCCTTGAGCTGTTCGGCGCTGGCGTTGAGCGGCGAGGCATGGATCTGCGCGCGCTCTGCAGCGTTGGTGGTGTAGTTGTCCCAGAACCACTGCATCATGCCTTTGGTGAGGAAATGCCCCTCGGCAAATTGCTGGTACGAGCCGTCGTCGAACTGTGCGTTGGTTACCGGCCACATCAGCAGCTGGAAGCGCAGCGCCGGGGTTTTCTGTTCCTTGGCCATCAGTGCCACAACCGCCGCCATGTTGCCGCCAACGCTGTTGCCGGCCACCGCCAGACGCTTGCCGTCTACGCCAATGTCCTTGCCATGTTCAGCCACCCATTTTGTCGCGGCGTAGGCCTGATTGATCGCCGTCGGGTACTGCGCTTCCGGCGACGGCGTGTAATCGACGTACACCGCGACCGCGCCGGAACCCACCACCAGATCACGAATCAGGCGCTGGTGAGTCGGGTAATCGCCCAACACCCAGCCGCCGCCGTGGAAGAACATGAACACCGGCAACTCACCTTTGACCTTGGCCGGGCGCACCACTTTGAGGTTGATCGTCTGGCCATCGACCTTGATCGACTTGTCGCTGACTTCCACCCCGGACAGGTCGACGTTCACCGAAGCCTGAGCACCGGTCAGCACTGCACGTGCATCTTTCAGGCTCAATTGCTCCAGGGGTTTGCCACCGCCAGCGGCGAGGGCTTCGAGGAATGCCTGGGTGTGCTGTTCGACACCCGGGCTGCCGGCGGCGAAGGCGTTGCCGATGGACAGGGCGAGGAAGGACGCGGTCAGGGTCTTGGTGAGGTTCATGCTCAATTCCTTTTTCGAGAGTTTGTTGTGTTGTGTCGGGCTGTTTTCAAACCGTGAACACAGATTAATGAGCTGTCGAAAAGTGAAAAAGCGGCTATAAAGCGTTTGACTGTCTACCAGAGAGTGACAATGAACCCGTTCGAAGACATGCGTATTTTTTGTCAGGTCATGGACTCCGGCAGCTTTACTGCTGCGGCTGATCAGTTGGGCCTGTCCAAGCAGTTCGTCAGCCGTCGTTTGATGCAGCTTGAAGAGCGTCTCGGCGTGCGGCTGCTGAACCGTTCGACCCGGCGCCTCGACGTCACGCCACTGGGCCAGAGCTATTACGAGTCGGCGCTGCGCCTGCTGGGCGAAGTCGAGCAGGTCGAGCAAGGCATTGCCGGGCAGACCGCAGAACCGCGCGGGACGATTCGCGTCAGTGCGCCGCTGTCGTTTGCCGTGGCGCATCTGGGGTGTCTGCTGCCGCTGTTCCTGCAGCGCTATCGTGAAGTCACCGTGGAGGTGGACTTGAGCGACCGCCCGGTGGACCTGCTCGGCGAAGGCTACGACCTGGCGTTGCGCATCGGCGTGCTGGAAGACTCGACGCTGATCGCCCGGCGCATCGCCTCCATCGAACGGGTGTACTGCGCCAGCCCGGCGTACCTCGCCGAACGCGGTACACCGCTCAAACCCGAAGACCTGCATAGCCACGACTGCCTGCCATATGGCCATGGGCGTTCGGTGCAGTGGCGCTTCAACGCGGGGCAGGGCAAGCCGTTGCTGGTGAACGTCACCGGGCGCATGCGCGTCAACAACGGCGAGTTGCTCAGAGACGCCGCCGTGCAGGGCATGGGGGTTACCTATCTGCCGACGTTCATCGTTGGCGCGGCGCTGAAGGACGGGCGACTGGTGCCGGTGCTCGACGACTACAGACCGGAACCGCTGACCCTGTCGGCGGTGTACCCGCAACATCGCCAGGCCTCGCGGCCGGTGCAGGCGCTTGTCGAATTTTTGCGCGAACGCCTGAATCAGATGTGACCACGCCAAAAATGTGGGAGCGAGCTTGCTCGCGAAAGCGGTGGTCCAGTCGATGAAGATGTTGGCTGGATCGACGCCTTCGCGAGCAAGCCCGCTCCCACAAGACTTTAGCTAGAACGCAAGATTTGCATACTTCACAAAACCTGTGGGAGCGAGCCTGCTCGCGAAAGCGGTGGTTCAG
>NZ_NQYG01000027.1:0-65808 GCF_002878485.1 Pseudomonas sp. AD21 | reverse complement strand
CCTGCCATGCGTTGGTTCGAATCCAGCCGCCCCTGCCATATTCAGAAAAAACGCCAGTCCGAAAGGGCTGGCGTTTTTTTGTGCGCGCGATTTGTGTCTGGCCGCGACGGTTGCCTGAGCTTGAGCGGGTGACTGTTGTAAACTCCCCCCGCGAAAAGTCCCGGCAGGTTATTCCCCGGCGACCCTCACTCTCTCCAGACAAGAGACTTACATGGCTAATCAAGACCTCAGCTTCACCCCTGATCCGGATGCGGACTCCATTTCCTCCGACGTTGTCGGGTTCAACGGCATTCTGGTTTCGACCCAGATCCCGACCCGCGCCGACGGCAGCCTGGAGCTGGGCGACATCACCCTGCAAAGCGAATGCACCTTGCAGGCGCTGAAAGTGGCGCTGGAGCGGGCGGGCAGTTCGATGGATCGGGTCATGCACCTGACCATCTACCTCACCGACATGGCTGATCGCGCGGCATTCAACGAAGTCTACAAGCGCTTCTTCGCCAAACCATGGCCGGTGCGCGCCGCTGTTGGCGTGGCGTCGCTGGCGGTGGAAGGCATGCGCGTGGAAGTCACCGCGATGGCTGCCAAGGCCTGATTTTCCTGTGGGAGCAGGCTCGCTCCCACATTGATTTGTGTGAAGCCATCGATTGCGGACCACCACAGTTCCCTGTGGCTGGCGATGGCGGTCTGTCTGTCCAAAAAAAGCTGGAGCCTGGCGCGGATTTCCGCTCACAAGGCCTGCCACTTGGCAGCACAGGCGTGCCGGCCGGGCGTTTCGCAGCTACAATGCGCGCCTTAACCGTGACAGCCTGACTAAAAAAACTATGTCCTTGCCCAAGCATCACCTGGAACTGCTCAGCCCCGCCCGTGACGTGGCCATTGCCCGTGAAGCCATCCTGCACGGCGCCGACGCCGTGTACATCGGTGGCCCGAGCTTCGGCGCGCGCCATAACGCCTGCAACGAGGTGAGCGAAATCGCCGAGCTGGTGGAGTTTGCCCGTCGTTATCACGCGCGCATTTTCACCACCATCAACACCATCCTGCACGACAACGAACTGGAGCCGGCGCGCAAGCTGATCCACCAGTTGTACGACGCCGGTGTCGACGCGCTGATCGTCCAGGACCTGGGCGTGATGGAACTGGACATCCCGCCGATCGAGCTGCATGCCAGTACCCAGACCGACATCCGCACGCTGGAGCGAGCGAAGTTCCTCGATCAGGCCGGTTTCTCGCAACTGGTGCTGGCCCGTGAGCTGAACCTGAAAGAAATCCGTGCCATCGCCGATGAAACCGACGCGGCCGTCGAGTTCTTCATTCACGGCGCCCTGTGCGTGGCGTTCTCCGGGCAGTGCAACATCTCCCACGCGCAGACCGGCCGCAGCGCCAACCGTGGCGACTGCTCTCAGGCGTGCCGTTTGCCGTACACCCTGAAAGACGAAAAGGGTGGGGTGATCGCCTACGAAAAACACCTGCTGTCGATGAAGGACAATAACCAGAGCGCCAACATCCGCGCGCTGGTCGAGGCCGGTGTGCGCTCGTTCAAGATCGAAGGTCGCTACAAGGACATGGGCTATGTGAAGAACATCACTGCCTATTACCGCCAGCGCCTCGACGACGTGCTCGAAGACCGCCCGGACCTGGCCCGCGCCTCCAGCGGGCGCACCGCGCATTTCTTTCTGCCGGACCCGGAAAAAACCTTCCATCGTGGCAGCACCGATTACTTCGTCACCGATCGCAAGATCGATATCGGCGCGTTCGACTCGCCAACCTTCACCGGTCTGCCAGTGGGCACCGTCGAGAAAGTCGGCAAGCGTGACATGCAGGTAGTGACTCAAGAGCCGCTGTCCAACGGCGACGGCCTCAACGTACTGGTCAAGCGTGAAGTGGTGGGTTTCCGCGCCAACATCGCCGAGCCGAAGGGCGAGTTCGAAGAAGACGGCGAGAAGCGCTATCGCTACCGCGTCGAGCCGAACGAAATGCCGGAAGGCCTGTACAAGCTGCGCCCGAACCATCCGCTGAACCGCAACCTCGACCACAACTGGCAACAGGCGCTGCAGAAGACGTCTGCCGAGCGTCGGGTGGCCCTGAGCTGGGTCGCACGTCTGCGTGAAGAACAGCTGCAAGTGACCGCCACCAGTGAGGAGGGCATCAGTGCCAGCGTGACCCTGAACGGTCCGTTCGGCGTGGCCAACAAGCCGGAGCAGGCGCTGGAGCAATTGCAGGATCTGCTCGGTCAGCTCGGCACCACCCAGTACCACGCGATCGACGTGAAACTGGATGCGCCGCAGGCGTTCTTCATTCCGAACTCGCAGCTCAAGGCCTTGCGCCGCGAAGTGATCGAAGCGCTGACCGCCGCCCGTGTCGCGGCGCATCCGCGTGGCAGCCGCAAAGCCGAAACCACGCCGCCGCCGGTGTACCCGGAGTCGCACCTGTCGTTCCTCGCCAACGTCTACAACCAGAAGGCGCGCGACTTCTATCACCGCCACGGTGTGAAGCTGATCGATGCGGCGTACGAGGCCCACGAAGAGGCCGGCGAAGTGCCGGTGATGATCACCAAGCACTGCCTGCGTTTCTCGTTCAACCTGTGCCCGAAACAGGCCAAGGGCGTGACCGGTGTGCGCACCAAGGTCGCGCCGATGCAGCTGATTCACGGCGACGAAGTGCTGACCCTGAAGTTCGACTGCAAGCCGTGCGAGATGCACATCATCGGCAAGATGAAAGGTCACATTCTCAACCTGCCGCAACCGGGCAGCGTGGTTGGTCACATCAGCCCGGAAGACCTGCTGAAAACCATCCCGCGCGCGCCACACTGAGTGACGGGCGGGCGTGGCGCTAAAGTGTCACGCCTGCTCGGGCTCTCGATCCGCCAGCGCTTCGAGCAAGTCGGCTGAAGGCACAAAAAACAGACCCCCGGTGACCGCCGTGCTGAAGTCCAGCAAACGGTCATAGTTGCCGACGGGTTTGCCGACAAACATGTTCTCCAGCATCTGCTCGATCGGTTCGGGCGAGCGCGCGTAGCCGATGAAGAAGGTACCGAACTCGCCAGCCCCCGGGCGGCCGAACGGCATGTTGTCACGCAGGATCTTCTGCTCCTGGCCGTCCTTGGTGATGGTCGTCAGGGCACTGTGGGAGTTGCTCGGTTTCACTTCTTCACCGAGTTCGATGTCGGCCAGCTTGGTCCGGCCGATCACCTTTTCCTGAGCTTCGACGCTCAGCGCATTCCACGCGTCCATCTTGTGCAGGTACTTCTGCACCAGCACGTAGCTGCCGGATTCGAACGCCGGGTCTTCGTTGCCGATCAGGGTGAAGTGGTCTGCCTTGCGCCCCACCGGGTTCTCGGTGCCATCGACGAAACCGATGATGCTGCGCATGTCGAAGTAACGGAAACCCTGCACCTCATCCAGCACGGTGATCGCGCCATTGAGCGCGCTGCACAGCTGCGTCGCCAGTTCGAAACACAGGTCCATCTGGTCGGCACGGATGTGCAGCAGGATGTCCCCCGGGGTCGCCACCGCGCGGCGGCCTTCCACGCCGAACTCACGGAACGGATGCAGCGATGCCGGGCGCGGGCTGCCGAACAGCGCGTCCCAGGCGTTGGCGCTGAACCCGCAGACACACGACAGGTTTCCGTTGGGCACGCGTTTGCCGACCGAACGGGTGAGGGCGGCGATGTCGCCGCACCAGCCGCGCACCTGGCTGGCGGCGTCGCTGCCGGGCATCAGCGTGGCGACGATGAAAATCGCGCTGCTGGTGATCGGGTTGCAGATGGCTTGCGGCTCGGGTGTCTGGGTATCCATTGTCGAGGTCATAGTCGGTTCCATGTGCGCAGGGCTAAGGTCGGCGCTCATTATGAAACCAAAAACGTTTCATCGATATCTCAGAAGCGACCCAGTCGATAGGCATCCAATGCCGGCAAGCCGGAATGTGTTCCCGGTAAGACCATCTGCGCGACCAGCTCCGCTGTCACCGCCGCCTGCGTCAGCCCCAGATGCTGATGACCGAACGCGAGCAGTACCTTGCCGTCGCAGACCTTGTCGATGATCGGCAGCGAGTCCGGCAGCGATGGGCGAAAGCCCATCCACGGCGTCGCGTCTTCAGCGTTCAAATCGCGACGGAACAAACCCTTGCTCAAACGGTGCAACTGCCAGGCGCGCTCCATGAACGGCGGGCGCTCAAGGCCGGCAAACTCCACCGTACCGGCCAGCCGCAAGCCGCCGGCCATCGGCGTCATGATGAACTTGCGCTCCAGCGAGGTGACGGCGAACGGCAGCCGCTCGTGTTCGTGCGGCAGCATCAGGTGATAGCCACGTTCGGTGTCCAGCGGCACCTGTTTGCCGGTCAGTGCAGCCGTGAGTTTCGCCGAGTGCGCGCCACAGGCGATCAGCACCTGGCGCGCGGTGAAGCGGCCCTGAGTGGTGTTCAACGCCACGCAATGTTCCTGCAACTGGCCGCCCAGCACTTCTTGTTCGAGGAACTGCACGCCGGCCGCTTTGGCGGCGCTCACCAGTTCACACACCACCCGATACGGGTCGAGAAAGTGCCCGGTGCGCGGAAAGAACAAGCCGCCCTGAATCTGCGCGCTGAGCTGCGGCGCGCTGTTGTGTACGGTACTGGCCGACCAGAAATCCACCGGCACCTGTTGCTGGCGCATGCGCGCCTGCAAGGCGTCGATGGCTTGCCGCGATTCGGCGCGTTCGAATACCAGCAGCGAGCCGTCCTCCTTGAGCAGATCCGCTTGGCTGATGCTCTGCAGCAAGCGATTCCACGCGGCGAAGCTGCTTTCGTTGAGCGCACGCAGGCCGGCAATCGTGCGCTGGAACGGCGCCGGGCGCAGGTTCAGCAACAAACGGGTGAACCACGGCACGGCGCGTGGCATGTACTTCCAGTCGAGACGCAGCGGGCCCATCGGGTCCATCAGCATCGCTGGCAGGCGTTTGAGGATCGACGCGTCGGCAATCGGAAACACCTGTTCGGTCGCCAGATGCCCGGCGTTGCCGAACGAGGCGCCATGCCCTGGCGGCTGACGGTCGATGACCACCACCCGCCGGCCCTGGCGCGCCAGTTGCAGGGCGCAGGCGACGCCGATGATGCCGGCGCCGATCACCGCGATGTCGGCGTTGTCCGCTGTGAAGTTATCGGACATGTTTCAGGCTTCCCTCTGACCGTCGAGCAACCGCCGCAAGTGCAGCGGATTGGCCTGTTGCAACGCTGACGGCAGCAGGCTGTCGGGGAAATCCTGATAGCACACCGGGCGCAGGAACCGCAGGATCGCCGCCGTGCCCACCGAGGTGCTGCGCGAGTCCGAAGTGGCCGGAAACGGCCCGCCATGAACCATCGCATCACACACTTCGACCCCGGTCGGCCAGCCGTTGACCAGCAGGCGTCCGGCCTTGCGTTCCAGCGTCGGCAACAAGGCGCGGGCGCGATCCAGATCGGCGTCATCCAGGTGCAGCGTGGCGGTCAACTGGCCTTCGAGATGTTCGCAAACCTGACGGATTTGATCATCGTTGGCGCACTGTACGATCAGCGACGCCGCGCCGAAAATTTCCCCTTGCAGGCGTGCGTCGGCGAGGAAATCCTGCGCGCGGGTGACGAATAACTGCGCCTGGCACTGGTTCGGCCCTTCAGCGGCGAGACCGCTGGCCACGCACTGCGCTTGCGGATGTTCGGCCAGCGCGGCGACGGCGCTTGCATAGGCGCGGAAAATCCCCGGTGTGAGCATGGTTTGCGCCGGGCTGCGCTGGACTCGCTCGGCGGCCGCCGCGATGAAGCTGTCCAGCGCCGGCCCTTGGCGAGCGATGACTAGTCCGGGATTGGTGCAGAACTGCCCGGCGCCCTGGGTCAGCGAGGCGACGAAGCCCTGCGCCAGCGCCTCGCCCCGCGCTGCAAGAGCTGCGGGAAACAGCAGCACCGGATTGATCGAACTCATTTCCGCATACACCGGAATCGGCTCGGGCCGCGCCTGCGCCGCTTTGCTCAGGGCGAGGCCGCCACTGCGCGAACCGGTGAAGCCCACAGCCTTGATGCGCCAATCGCTGACCAGCGCAATACCCACTTCATTGCCGGAACCGAACAGCAATGAAAACACGCCTTCGGGCAAAGCGGACTTTTTCACTGCACGAGTCAGCGCCTGGCCGACCAATTCACTGGTGCCGGGATGCGCGCTGTGCGCCTTGACGATCACCGGGCAACCGGCGGCCAGTGCCGAGGCGGTGTCACCGCCCGCCACGGAGAACGCCAGGGGAAAGTTGCTGGCGCCAAACACCGCCACCGGCCCCAAAGCGATCTGCCGTTGCCGCAGATCAGAACGTGGCAGCGGCTGGCGCTGTGGTTGCGAATGATCGACCCGCACGTCCAGCCACTCGCCAGCGCGCAGGGTGCGGGCGAAGGTGCGCAGTTGCCCGCAAGTGCGCCCGCGCTCACCTTGAATACGCGCACGTGGCAGACCGCTTTCGGCCACTGCACGGTCAATCAGTTCATCGCCGAGGGCTTCAATCTCATCGGCAATGGTCTCGAGAAATTCGGCGCGAGCGCTCAGGGACGTCTCGCGATAACGGTCAAACGCTTGCCACGCCAGGGCGCAGGCCTGTTCGACATGCTCAGCGCTGCCGCCGGTATAGGCCGGTTCGAGCACGGAGCCGGTGGTGGGGTCGATCCCGCGGATCGCTTCACGGCTGCCGGCAACGGCTTGGCCGCCGATCAGCATGTGGCCTGTCAGAGTCATGGCGGTTCCTGATAATTCGAGTGAAGCCCCGGCGTGTGATACCGGGGCAGGGGTAGCGGTCAGGCGAAGTTCTGTTCGGCGGACCAGTTTTTGTACCACTGGCGGAACAGTGCGTACTGGGTCTCGGCGTAGCGGCGCTGGGCGTCGCTCAGGGCATCGGTTTGGTTGAAGTGCAGGGCGTATTCGCGGTCGCCGTTGAGCACCATCAGGTGCTTGTAATACAGCACCAGATCGCAGCCTTCATCGAACGACGACAGCACCGCCAGCGCCGCTTCCAGTTCACGGGCCCGGCGCCGGGCCTTGGCGTCGCCCTTGGCCGCCTGCTTGCTCAGTGCCACCAATTGCAGGACTTCGCGGGGCAGGGCGTTGCCGATGCCGGTGATGGCGCCGGTGGCGTTGCAGTTGACGAAACCGTGCACCACTTGGGTATCGACGCCGACCATCAGGGTTACGGCATCGTCCTGCGAGGTGATGTTCTCGGCGGCGTAGCGCAAGTCGGCGCCGCCACCGAATTCCTTGAAGCCGATCAGGTTCGGGTATTCGCGGCGCAGTTCGAAGAACAGCTCGGCGCGGGTGGCGAAACCGTAGTAAGGGCTGTTGTAGATCACTGCCGGCAGGTTCGGTGCGGCTTGGAGAATGGCAGCGAAATGGGCCTTTTGCGCGGTCGCCGAGGCGCCACGGGACAGCACGCGCGGAATCACCATCAGGCCATGGGCGCCGACTTTCGCGGCATGGGCGGCGTGGGATACCGCTTCACGGCTGTTGACCGCGCCGGTGCCAACGATGGTCGGTACGCCAGCCGCCACCAGACGCGCCACGCCTTCCTGACGCTCGGCCTCGGTCAGCAGCGGCCAGTCGCCCATCGAACCGCAGTAAACCACCGCGCTCATGCCGATATCGATCAACTCGCGGCCCTTGGCGACCAGGGCGTCGAAGTCCGGTTTGCGCGCGGCGGTGCAGGGGGTCATCAGGGCCGGAATGCAGCCAGTGAAGATGTTATCGCTCATTGTTGTAGCTCCTCGGGACATTCATTCAGATCGGTTAAAAACGGGGCAGGTCAGATGCCCCAGGCGAAAGGGTCTTGTTCGTCGATCAGCAGGGTGGCGTCGGCGGTCATGCAGGCGCGCCCGGTGATGAACGGGCGCACGCGCTCGCCTTCCCATTCGAAGCGGGCTTCGAACTGGCTGCCGGTGATGCTGGCCTGGGTCCAGACCTGGCCTTCGGCGAGTTTGCCGTCGGCGGCCAGGCAGGCCAGTTTGGCGCTGGTCCCGGTGCCGCAGGGCGAGCGGTCGTAGGCCTTGCCCGGGCACATGACGAAGTTGCGGCTGTCGGCCCGGTCGTCGTCGGCAAACAGTTCGACATGATCGATCAGCGCGCCGTCCTCGCCATGGATGCCTTGGGCCTCAAGTGCCTTGAGCATCGCCCAGGTGTAATCGGTCAAGGCTTCGACGTTGCTCATCTGCAGGTCCTGGCCGTGCTCTGAGACAAGGAAAAACCAGTTGCCGCCCCAGGCAATGTCGCCGAATGCGCGTCCGTAACCGGGCACTTCGACCGGCACCTGTTTGCGATGGCGGTAGGCGGGCACGTTGCGTAGGGTCACTGCGCCGTCATCGTGCAGGGTGGCGCTGACCGGGCCGACCGGCGTGTCGATCTTGTGCACGCCCGGTTCGATGCGGCCCAGGTGATGCAGCGAATTGATCAAGCCGATGGTGCCGTGGCCGCACATGCCGAGATAACCGGCGTTGTTGAAAAAAATCACCCCGCAGGTCGCATCCGGCGACACCGGCTCGCAGTACAGCGCGCCGACCAGTACGTCGTTGCCACGCGGCTCCAGCAGGCAGGCACGGCGCCATTGATCATGCCGGGTGCGCAGGTTGTCGCGCTTCTCGGCCATGCTGTTGCCGTGCACGTCGGGGAAGCCTTGCATCACCAGGCGCGTGGGTTCGCCGCCGGTGTGGGAATCGATGATGTGTATTCGTTTCATGAACTCGTCCATTGCGTGAAAGTCAGGCGTGAGCCGGGCGTTGGCCGCTGGCGGTGCTGGTGGAGGATTCAGCGGCTTCGCTTTCGTCGTCCTCGGTTTCCAGACGAATCAGGTGCGCCGGTACGCCGGTGGCGGCGCCCCAGTAGTAGATGCCCAGTGCGCAGACCGCGACGATCACCGTATCGAACGGGTGGCTGAGTACGCCGATACCGCCGAAGCTGCCGAGTTTGGAGAGGACGATGGTCACGGCGTAGAAGCCGATCAGCCACGCCGACGAGCGTACTTGCTGGCCGAGATTGAGGTGCGCAGTCGGCACCATGCGGCCACACAACAGGTAGATGACGAACATCAGGATTTGCAGGCCAAGCAACCACGACACGGTGCTCCAGCCCGACCAGTAGACGATCAGCGCAGCGATGATGAACGACAGCGGCCCGAGCACGCTCATGCCCTTGACCCGGAACGGACGCGGCATGTCCGGCGCGTTGCGGCGCAGTGCGGCAACCGTCACCGGGGCCACGGCGTAGCTCAATACCAGCGCGGCGGAGACCACGTTGATCAGCGCTTCCCACGACGGGAACGGCAGGGTCCAGAACACCGACAGGCCAAAGGTCAGCCACAGCGCAGGGCGCGGGATGCCGGACTTCTCATCGATGCGGGTGAAAATCTTGAAGAAGGTTCCGGTCTGCGCCCAGCCGTAGATCACCCGTGGAGTGGCGTTCATGTAAATGTTGCCGCAGCCGCTCGGCGAGATCACCGCGTCCGCCACCACCAGATATGCCAGCCAGCCGACGCCCAGTGCCAGGGCGATATCGCGATACGGCAGGGCCAGTTCCTTGGCGACGCCGGCCCAGCCATTGGCGAGCATTTCGGTCGGGATGCCGCCGAGAAAAGCGGTTTGCAGCAGCACGTAGATGGCGGTGGAGAGCAGCACCGAAAGGATCAGTGCAATCGGAATCGTGCGTTGCGGATTCTTCACTTCACTGGCCACCGAAATGATCGGCGTCAGGCCCAGATAAGCGAAGATCACACCGCCGGCCGACACCGCCATTTCGATCCCGGACAGGCCGAACGGGGCGAAGCCATGCACTTCGAAGTTGGCCGGTTTGAAGAAGGTGAACAGCACGCCGATCACCAGCAGCGGCACAATGAACTTGAACACGCTGACCAGATTGTTGGCCATGGCGAAGGTTTTCACGCTGCGGTAGTTGAGCAGGAAAAACAGGCACAACAGACCGAATTGTACAAACCAGCCCAGCACGGTCGGGTCACTGGAACCGACCTTGGTCAGCTCGGGAAACCACGCCGCTGCATATTGCCGTGAGGCGACCACTTCGATGGCCACCAGGCTGGAAAACGCGATCAAGGTGATGAAACCCATCAGGTAGCCGAGCAGCGGGCCGTGGGAGTAAACCGGGTAGCGCACCACACCGCCGGCGCGGGGCAGCGCGGCGCCCAATTCGCAGTAGACGATGCCCAGCAGCAACACGGCGAAGCCGCCGAGCAGCCAAGAGAAGATCCCTGCGGGACCTGCGATGGCGGACACGTGACTGGCCGCGAACAACCAGCCCGAACCGAAGATCGCCCCCAGTCCGATGAACGTGAGGTCTGTCAGTGAAAGTTGTTTCTTGAACTTGCCTTGGCCTGTCATAGCGTCGCCTTCTTGTTGGTTGTTGGAGGGGCGTGCAGTGGCGCTACAGTGAACTCATCAAGCGCGGCGCGATTGATGTTTTTTGCCGGCATCAATGACGAATTCAGCACAATGGCCGACGCCAAAGCCCCGGCTCGACAGGCTGTCAGCCATGGGGCAATCTGCGCGCAGGTGAATGCGCAACGTGGGGAGTGAGGGGCATGATGCAGAATGCGTTTGCGATCCTGAGCCAACAGAACGAGGCGAGCCGGCCAGAGACCCTCGACGATCTGCTGGCGGGCATGGCGCTGCTGTTACCGATGCTGGACGTGATTCCCAACGCGGCGATCTTCATCAAGGATCTGCAGGCGCGCTACGTCATGGCCAACCGTACGCTGGTGCAGCGCTGTGGTTTGAAAGACCTGCGACCGTTGCTCGGCAAGACCAGCGCCGAGGTGTTTCCGGCGCAACTGGGCCCGGGCTATACCGAGCAGGATCGGCGGGTGCTGGAAGAGGGGTTTGTGCTGGAAGATCAGCTGGAACTGCATCTGTACGGCAGTCGCGAGCCGGGCTGGTGCCTGACTCACAAGCGTCCGCTGTACGACCGCAATAACCAGATCATCGGCTTTGCAGGAATTTCCGTCGACCTGCAAACCGCCAGCGAAACCCACCCGGCCTATCAACGCCTGGCGGCGGTAGACGAGTATATCCGGGCGAATTTCAATCGCCGCGTCAGCCTCGGTGAACTGACGCGCATCGCCGGGATTTCAGTGGCGCAACTGGAGCGTTACTGCAAACGGGTGTTCCACCTGACGCCGCGGCAGATGATCCAGAAAGTGCGCCTTGAGCATGCGCATCGGCTGTTGCACGGAGACTTGCCGATCACCGAAGTGGCGCTGCAGTGCGGTTATACCGACCACAGCGCGTTTACCCGGCAGTTCAAGGCGTCGACCGGGTTTACCCCGCGTCAGTATCGGTTGGCGACGGGGCATTAGGCGTAGAGTTGAGAAGGGATCGATTAAATGAGCTCAGGGGCTGCCTTTTCGATGACACCCTCGGCAACGCGACCGAAAAAGCTTCGGGTCAAGCTGAAAAAGGGATAGAGCCTGTTATTGCAAGGCACCAAATTGATACCAACCAAACATTCCAGATCCATTTCCTGTTCAATGTGATCTATGAAAATCTCGTCCAGCTCGTCCCACCACCGACGCCGCTCTATCAATAGGAAGGGGCTGTTAAGGTTGAGTAGGTCAATAGTGTATTGAGCGCGATCTTCATCTTTTTTCTCTAAACCGTCCGCGGGGACGACGCGTCCGTCAGACAGATAAGTGAAGAAGCGCCGGCAATCAGGCTGATGTGGCGAAACGAAGAGTCGAATGTCGACCGACTTCTGTTTGCCTGGAGCATGTCCACCGAAGACGATACCTGCTTGCTCGTCTTCAAGAAGGTTCTTCAATAGAGGATCTTTGTCTCCGGTGCGCAGAGCAGAAGCTGCAAGATTGGTGCAGTCAAATGTTCGCTGCGGGTTTTGTTTTTTGTTTTCGACATGCTCAATGTGATACCCAAGCTCGTGCTCGTCAGCACGTAGTTCACTGTAACAACACAACGAATACTGCTCTGACAGCAAGAACTCCATCACTTCTTGCTTATGATCAAAGCCACCCCAGCGACTGGTCGCATCGTCGGACGTTTGTGGCGGGTTTTCGTGCGATTTATCCAGATGGTAACCGGCATACCGCCGTTGAACGATATGTCTCATCCCTTGAGTACCCGTTGCCGAGCAATGCTGCGTTTGAGTCGCTGCATTTGCGGATGTTGCTCACTGAGGGAGAGTTGAAGCTCCTTGGTCAGCTGCAGTGCTTCCGGTTCGTCATAAAGGCCTTTATCGACAAGTTCTGTTAGTCGCTGAAGGTCAGCTTTCTCGGCCACTGGTGGCTGCGGATCGACCTGCATGACACTGTGCAAAATATCGCCGCTCGGTTCGCCATAGGTACGGGCGAGGGGTTCATTCGCCGAAACCTGGCCGCTGGCATCCCGTTCAAGTAACCGGATATTTTCCCTCCGTACAGTGCTGAGGACTTGAGGACTGTGCGTTGTGACGATGAACTGGATTTTCGGGAAGGCCTCCTGTAATTGGCTCAGGATTTTTTGCTGCCAACTTGGATGCAGGTGCATATCGACCTCGTCAATCAATACAACGCCGGAAGTTCTCTTTACGGCATCCTGCTTGTAGTGGAAGTTCAAAAGAGAACAGCGGCAGGCAAGGTCACCAACAAGTTCTATCATGCAGCGCACACCATCTCCCAATTGGGAGAGTTTTCTTTCCTCGGTGTCTCGTTTGAAATGAATCTGTTTTATGTCCTGCTTTGGAAGTTGCCACTCCCAACCAGTCACTGTGCGGATGGCCTCTCTAACCCCGATCCATAGATGTGCGACGTACTCTTTACTAAATAACCCATCTTTCACTGAAGAGAAGAGAAATAAAATAAACCATTCAAATCTCATGAAGCTTGACTCAAGGCTTGTTGCTCCGTCGTAACCCACAAATCTGACGGTTGAGCGATCAACCTTTCTTAATCCTGCGCTTCTTTTCCATAGACGGTTAGTTCCATAGTATGCGATGACTGGTAAATCTCCTGGTTGCCCCTCTTCCCCCTGCCAACGATTAAGGTCATCAATAGCTGCATCCAATGCTTTGGATCTCGCCAATATGTCTAAGGACGTTCCGCGCAGCCAATTAATCTTTGCATTGGTTTTTGTCAGTTCGCACCCGATAATGTCTATGGGCGTGTCGTCATCGAAGTCTTCTTCGAAGTAGTAAAAATTTTCCTCTTCGGGAAAATCAACCATGCCTTTGACTGAACATGGGAAGTTTAATTTGTTTCGACCCTCAGGGGACTGGAAACTATGAATATCATCAGCCGTAATTTTAGGGGTGGCGCCGCGCCTGACATCTTTACCGTAATTACGTACATAAGACCAAAGCAGCAAACGGAATGCACTCATGACTGTGGTCTTGCCAAATCCGTTCAATCCTACGATAACTGTCAAATTAGGGTGCAGGTCAAGATCGAGCCTTTTGAATCCCCTATAGTTCTCAAGACGAACTTTCGTTAGCTTCAATTTGCTTTCTCCGACCCGATTAATTGGTCCGATAGTAAAGCAGTCGCGACGCTCAAAAAGTCATTTGTGATGTGTTTGATCTTGTACATGTCGAAACCTGAACATCCCTGGACGAGGTGTGATTTTTTGATAGATCTGGATGTTAACAGTACTACGCATGGCGCGCATCGATCACCGGTGTGTCGTTGTTCTCGCACATAATGGGCTACATTCACCGAAATGGATTCGGATTGATTGATTGATTGATTGATTGGCTTGGCCTTTCAGGCCTTGACCCATCGCTGCCGACTCCACGCACTCAGCGAATCCACACCCAATACCAGAATCAGCATCGCCAGAATCACCGTGCTCGCCTGCGCTTCCTGAAACAGGCTCAGGCTGACATACAGCATCTGCCCCAGCCCTCCGGCGCCGACGAAGCCCAGTACGCTGGCCATGCGGATGTTGTTTTCCCAGCGGTACAGGCAATAGGCGAGTAACTGCGGGGCGAGGTTGGGCAGGGTGCCGTAGCAGAAGGCGAGTACCGGGTTGCCGCCCTGCAAGCGGATCGCTTCGGCAGGCTCGGGCGGGGTGTTTTCCAGGGCTTCGGCGAACAATCGGCCGAGTACGCCGGTGGTGTGCAGGGCCAGCGCGAGGGTGCCAGCGTTCGGGCCGAGGCCGGCGGCGAGCACCATCAGCGCCGCCCACACCAGTTCCGGAATTGCCCGCAGACCGTTGAGCAACAGGCGCGAGGCGCTTTGCAGCGGCCAGCCGAAACGCCCGGCAGCGGGCAGTGCCAGGAGGATGCCGAACACCGCCGCGAGCAAGGTGCCGAGGGCCGACATGGCGAGGGTTTCCATTGCCCCTTTGAGGATCGCCTGCATGTGCGTGGCGCTCAGGTCCGGGCTGAGAAAACGCTGCGCGTAGGCGCCCATCTGCTTGAGGCTGGCGCTGCTGCCCAGGTCACCGAGGTCGAGTTCGAGATAACCGAATGAGGCGACAACCGCTACGCCAATGCCGACGATCAGTAACAGATTGATCAGGCGATTCATGTCAGCCTCCAGCGCAGCAGGCGGCTGAGTTGATCGGCGCCGAGCACCAGCATCAGGAAGGTCAGCAACATGCTCGCCACTTCACCGCTGGCAAACATGCGCAGTGACAGGTCGATCTGTTGCCCCAGACCACCGGCCCCGACAAACCCCATCACCACCGACGCACGAATCGCGCACTCCCAGCGATAGACCGTGTACGACAGCAGCTCCGCCGCGACATTCGGCAGAATCCCGTAGGCAAAACCTGCGAGCCGCCCGCTGCCGGCCTGCATCAGGGCATGCGCCGGACGCTGGTCGGTGGACTCGAAAATTTCCGCATAAACCTTGCCTAGCATGCCGCTGTAAGTGATGGCGATCGCCAGCACACCCGCCGCCGGGCCGAGGCCCACGGCGCGCACGAACAGTAGCGCCCAGACGATTTCCGGCACGCTGCGCAAGAAGATCAGCAATCCGCGCACCGGCCAGCGCAGCAAGCGCCCGACCCGGCTTGGAACACCGCCCCGTGAGGCCGCCGACAGTGACAGCGCACGACTGGCAAGCAAACTCGCCGGCACCGCCAGCAGCAAAGCCAACGCCATACCGGCGGTGGCGATGGCCAGGGTTTGCAGGGTGGCCTTGAACAGCAACTGGAGAAAATCCGCGTCGTGCGCCGGCGGCCAGAAGCCGGCGATGAAACGGCCCATTTCGGTCTGACTGTCGGTGTGCAGCAGCACCCCCAGATCGAGTTCGCTGAGCTGGATGCCCGGCCACAGCAAGGCGATCGCCAGCAGAGTCAGCAGCAGTCGCGGCGCGGTAGCCGGGTCTCGTGCATCGACCCTCAGCATCGCGGGATCTGCACGATCAGCGGCGCACTCGATGTCGTCGGGCTTTGCAATTGCTCGTTGGCGTACAGCGTATCGAGCATGTCACGGCTGACCTGTTCGGCAGGGCTGTCGAAGAGGATCTGGCCGTCGCGCAAACCGATGATGCGCGGAAAGTGCGCCAGCGCCAGCTCCACCGCGTGCAGGCTCGCCACCAGTGTGACCTGATGAGCGCGGGCATGTTGCGAAAGGATCGACAGGGTGTGCCCGGCCAGTACCGGATCCATCGCGGAAACGGGTTCGTCCGCCAGCAGAATTTCCGGCGCCTGATACAGCACCCGGGCAATGCCCACACGCTGCAATTGACCGCCGGACAATTGCTGACAGTGAGCGAACAGCTTGTCGCCCAGATCCAGTCGTGCGAGGGCCGCGCGGGCACCGGGAATGTCCAGTGGATGCAGCAGATTCAACAGGCTCTTGCCCAGGCTCCATTGCCCGAGCTTGCCGGCCAGCACTGCCGTCACCACGCGTTGGCGCGGCGGCAGCGGTGGCGCCTGATGGACCAGACCGATGCGCGCACGCAAGCGTTGGCGTTGGTGGGTGGAAAGGTGCCAGGGGCGTTCGCCCAGGACCTCGATTTCGCCGCTGCTGGGACGCAAAGCCGTGGCCAGCAGGTTCAACAGACTCGACTTGCCAGCCCCGGACGGGCCGATGATTGCCACCTGTTCACCGGCGCCAATCTGCAGGTCGACGCCGCGTAGCGCGTCGACCCCGTTGGCGTGGTGCAGGCGGCCTTGTTTGAGGCTCAGGGTCATTTCAACAGATCGGCGGCGCGAGCAGCTTCCTCGATGCCCTTGTAGTTCTCGGGCTTGGTGTCGATGAAGCGGCTGGCCGCTTGCAGATCAAGAATCTTCTTCTGCTCTGGGTTCGCCGGGTCGAGGGCGAGGAAGGCTTTTTTGATCTTCGCCGCCAGTGCCGGGTCGAGGGTGCCGCGCACGGTCCAGTTGTAATCGAAGTAGGCCGGGGTGGTGGCGAACACATGAACCTTGCTGGTATCGACTTTGCCGGCGTCCACCAGTTTCTGCCAGACGCTGGCGTTCAGCACACCGGCGTCGACCTTGCCGGCCTGGACCCAGGCGACGGTGGCGTCATGGGCGCCGGAGTAGGCGACGCGACTGAAATACGCTTCAGGTTTGATGTTGTCGTTCTTCAGCATGAAGTAACGCGGCATCAGACTGCCGGAGGTGGACGACACCGAACCGAAGGCAAAGGTCTTGCCCTTGAGGTCGGCGAGGCTCTTCACGTTCGGGTCGGCGGTGATGAACTTGCTGGTGAACTGTGCATCCTGCTCGCGCTGCACCAGCGGGATCACCGGGGTTTTGCCTTCGCCTTGAGTTTTCAGCTGTGCCTGAACAAAGGTGAAACCGCCCAGCCAGGCCATGTCGAGGCGATCGGTCGCCAGTGCTTCGACCACTGCCGGGTAGTCGGCGACGGGTACGAACTGCACTTTCATGCCCAACTGCTGCTCCAGATAAGCCCCCAGCGGCTCGAACTTGCGCAGCAATTCGGTCGGTGCTTCATCGGGAATCGCGCTGACCCGCAGCACATCGGCGGCATGCGCCACCAGAGTGGAAAAAGACAGGGCCAGGCCAGCGGTCAGTGCAAGGGTGCGTTTGAGCATGGAAATCTCCGTTTCATGAGCGTCGCATTCTAAGCGCCACGGGGCGCGGTGTCGCGGCCGGGCGCTCAATCAGGTTAGACGAAACGGCGAGGTTATACGTAGGCGGGCGGTTAAAGGCCAGTGCGGGTGTCTGGCGATGTTTTACCCCACGTTACGATGAGACGTTTTCCGGCAATCTGGCGATCACCTTGATCTCGAAGCGAAAGCCTGCCAGCCAGGTCACGCCCACCGCCGTGATCGTCGGATAGGGCGCCTGACCCCAGAACTCCGGCACCACTTCCCAGATGGTTTCGAACGTCGATTGCGGATCGACCATGAACACCGTCACATCCACCGCATCATCGAAGCTGCACCCGGCGGCATTGAGGATCGCATTCAGATTGTTGAAGGCCAGGCGCACCTGATTTTGCAGGTCCGGTTCGGGCGAGCCGTCCTCACGGCTGCCCACTTGTCCCGAGACGAACAGGAAACCGTTGGAGCGAATCGCCGGCGAGTAGCGATGGCGTTCGTAGAGAGTGTGGCGGGCCGGAGGGAAAACTGCATCACGTTGTGTCATGGGGTGTCTCCATCATTGCTGGAACGTTGACGATGGAGCGACTTTAGGGACTTGCGCAGTGGCGATAAACGCGCAACCTTGGCGTTCACTGTTTGCAGATTCCAAACAATCAGAGGGCGAAAAGTGGACCGTTTCGATGCAATGCAGGCGTTCGCCCGGGTGGTCGAGGCGGGCAGTTTCACCAAAGCCGCCGAGACCCTGCACATAAGTAAGACCACCGTGACTCAACTCGTCCAGCAACTGGAGGCGCGGCTGCGGGTGAAGTTGCTCAACCGCACCACGCGCAAGGTCAACGTCACCGCCGATGGCGCGATTTACTACCAGCGGGTGATCAGTTTGCTGGCCGATCTGGACGATGCCGAAACCACGCTGTCCGGTGCCTCGGCGATGCCCAAGGGCCGGTTGCGGGTGGATGTGCCGAGTCCGCTGGCACGCCTGATTCTGATGCCGGCGTTGCCCGACTTTCACCAGCGTTACCCGGACATTCAGATCGACATGGGCGTCAGTGACCGCATCGTCGACATCATTGATGAGAACGTCGATTGCGTAGTGCGCGGCGGCGAACTGCTCGATCAGTCGCTGATGGCCCGGCGGGTGGCCGATCTTCAATTGGGGGTATTCGCTGCGCCGAGTTACCTGGCCGTTGCCGGCACGCCAATGCATCCGCGGGAGTTGGAAGACTCCCATCATCGAGTGGTCGGTTTTCTCTGGGCGCGCACCGGCAAACCGGTGCCTTACGCCTTGCACAATGGCAGCGAGCACCTGCAGATCAAGGGGCGCCACGTGTTGGCGGTCGACGACGGCAATGCCTACCTCGCGGCAGGCCTGGCCGGCATGGGCGTGCTGTGGTTGCCCAGGTACATGTCAGATGCTCATGCCATGCGGGGTGAACTGGTGCCGCTGTTCGAGGACTGGCAGCTGGAACCGATGCCACTCTACGTGGCGTACCCGCCGAACCGGCATGTCAGCCTGAAACTTCGGGTGTTCATTGACTGGATCATCGAGCTGATGGCGCAACATGCGCCGGTCATGGCGCGCCAAGGTTATTGATCAACCACTCACTGAAACTGCGCGCCATCGGCTCGTTTTCGCTGTCGCGATGGGTCAGCAGTGCCCAGTTCGGGCCGCGAATGGTTTGCTCAACCAACGGCAGCAATAGCCCGCTTTCCTGCGCCTGACGGCTGAGCAACTGACTGACCAGCGCAATCCCCAGGCCGGCACACGCAGCGTCCAGCAGCAGGCCCGGATCGGAGAAATTCAGGCCCTGATCCTGCTGCCCGACATCGACTCCGGCCTCGACCGCCCAATGGCTCCAGTCCATTTCCCGTTCGCCGTGCAACGTGCTGCGCTGCGCGACGGGTTGCGCCAACACGCTCGGATGACAGGCCGGGTAGAGGCGGTCGGCGTGCAGCACCTTGAAGCTGCATTCGGTCTGGGAACTGATGTCGTCGCGCACGGCGATATCGATGGTTTGTGTCGCCATGTCCGGCACTTCATCGGTGCTGTAGATCCACAGATCCACTTCTGGATGCCGAGCGCGAAAATCCGCCAGACGCGGCAACAACCAATGTCGGGCGAACGCTGGCGTGGTATTGAGCACCAGTTGATTGGGCTTCTGATATTGCCCGAGGCGACGGATGCCGACCGCCAATTGCTGGAGCATCGCCTGGGTGGTGCTGAGCAGATCGTGGCCGGCGTCGGTCAGTGCCACGCTGCGCCCGCTGCGGAAAAACAGCGGCTGTTCGAGGTACGCCTCGAGGCTACGGATCTGCTGGCTGATCGCAGATTGAGTGAGGCTCAACTCATCGGCGGCCTTGTGAAAACTGCCCAGGCGTGCAGCTGCTTCAAAGCCGCGCAGGGAGCTGAGTGGTGGCCAGTGTTTGAGCATATCGATAAGTTCCTCTAATCAGTTATCCGCTAAATCCATCGTTTGTTTGCCTGTTTATGCGTCCGTAGCATGGTCGTAGTGAACACATTGGCTTAACTAACGAGGCTTATCATGCAGCACAATGACAATAAAAACAGCGCCTGGATGATGCCGGCGGAATGGGTCACCCACGCCGCCACATGGATGGTCTGGCCGCACAACCAGACGCTGTGGGAGTCGGGTTGGCGCGTGACGCTGGCGCAGGTGCAGGAAGACTTCGCCCGGGTGGCCAATGCCATCGCCCGTCTCGAACCGGTGAAACTGGTGGTCGATCCGTCAGCGGTCGCCAGCGCCAAGGCGCTGTGTGGTGCCAACATCGAGCTGATCCCGCTGGCGGTCAACGACAGTTGGTGCCGTGACTCCGGCCCGAGCTTCATCTGCCATCCGCAGCAAGGGCTGGCGGGGGTGAGCTGGCGCTTCAACGCGTGGGGCGGCAAGTCGGCGCACGACCTGGATGAAAGCCTGGCACGCCGCGCACTCAATCATCTTGGCCTGGAATGCTTTGGCACGCCGCTGAGTAACGAGGGTGGGGCGATTCACGTTGACGGCGAGGGCACGCTGATCACCACCGAGTCGGTGCTGCTCAATCCCAATCGCAACCCGGGCATCGGCAAGGCCGAGATGGAAGCGATTTTCAGCCGCTTGCTGGGGGTGAAGAAAACCATCTGGTTGCCGGGCGATCCGGATTACGTCACCGGCGACATGACTGACGGCCACGTCGATGGTGTCTGTGCGTTCGCCCGTCCCGGCGTGTTGCTGGTGGACGCGACCCACGACCAGCACTCCGTGTACGCCGAAGTGGTGCGCGAGAATCGCCGCGCGCTGGAGCTGGCGACCGATGCACACGGCCGTAAATTCCAGCTGATCGAACTCTACGAAGCCAGCGAAGCGGTGGACGCTGAAGCCGAAGTGTTCTGTGCCTCGTACACCAATTTCTACATCGCCAACGGCGCGATCATCATGCCGGCCTACGGCATCGAGGCTGACCACGTCGCAGCCAAAGTGCTCGAACAGGCGTTCCCCGGACGCGAAGTGGTGCCGGTGCGCATCAATCACCTGGCCCACGGCGGCGGTGGCGTGCATTGCATCACCCAGCAGCAACCCGCCTGGCCGCTGGAGGGTTGATTGATGAGCCATCTGACCATCGCCACCACCCAGATGCCGTGCACCTGGGACCTTCAGCGCAACCTCGATCAGGCCGAGCAACTGGTTCGCGAGGCGGCCGCGAAGGGCGCGCAGGTGATCCTGTTGCAGGAGCTGTTCGCCACGCCGTATTTCTGCATCGAGCAAAGCCATAAACACCTGGCCCTGGCCGAGGAGTTTCGCGACAGCCGCCTGCTCCAGCGCTTCGCCGCACTGGCGAAAGAGCTGGGCGTGGTGCTGCCGTTGAGCTGGTTCGAGAAGGCCGGCAACGCCTATTTCAATTCGCTGACCGTGGCCGATGCCGGCGGGGGCCTGTCGGGGGGGTACCGCAAGACCCACATCCCCAACGCCATCGGTTATCAGGAGAAGGAATATTTCAGCCCCGGCGACAGCGGCTTCAAAGTCTGGGACACCGCGTTCGGCCGCCTCGGCGTGGGTATCTGGATCAGTGGTTCCCCGAAACGGCGCGTTGTCTGGCGTTGATGGGCGCTGAAGTATTGTTGTTTCCCACCGCCATCGGCACCGAACCTGGCTGCGCGGCGCTGGATTCTCGCGATCACTGGCAGATGACCATGCGCGGTCACGCGGCTGCCAATCTGCTGCCGGTGGTGGCTTCCAACCGCGTCGGGCGCGAGGTGGCGACCACCGATTCGTCGCTGCACATGAGCTTCTACGGCTCGTCTTTCATCAGCGATCACAAAGGCCAATTGCTCGCCGCCGCCGACCGCGACAGCACCGGCGTGCAGGTGCGCAGCCTCGATCTCGAGGCCATGCGCGAGGAGCGCCTGAGCTGGGGCATCTACCGTGATCGCCGGCCGGACATGTATGGCGCGCTGCTCAGTCATGACGGTCGCCACCTCCATGCACGCTGGAACACTCAAGGGGTTTGAACATGGCTACGCACCACAAACGACTGCTCGGCGCGCTGGGCCTGGCGCTGACTTGCGTGATCCCGTCGCTGCATGCCGAGGACAAAACCCTGCGGCTGTACAACTGGGCCGATTATTTTGCCGAAGACACCCTGAGCCGGTTCACCGCCGAAACCGGGATCAAGGTGATCTACGACGTCATGGACGGCAGCGAAACCCTCGAAGCCAAGATGCTCTCCGGTGGCAGCGGCTACGACCTGATCTTCCCCGGCGACACCGTGGCCGAGCGCCTGATGCGTGCCGGCAGCCTGATGCCGCTGGATCAATCGAAGCTCACGGCGCTCGCCGAGATCGAACCCGGCTTGCAGAAATTGCGCAGCCATTACGAACATTCCAGTCAGGCCACCGTGCCCTATACCTGGGGCACCATCGGCCTGACGTATAACGCGGCGCAGATCCAGCAGCGCATGGCCGACGCGCCGGTCAATAGCCTGGACCTGCTGTTCAAGCCGGAACTGGCGGCGAAATTTGCCGATTGCGGGATCTCGATGATCGACTCGCCGGATGAGGTGCTGGCGGTGGTACTCAATTATCTGGGACGCGATCCGCGCAGCGCGAAACCGGCAGATCTGGCGGCGGCCAGTGATTTGCTGATGAAAGTGCGCCCGTACATTCGCAAGTTTCAGTCGCAACCGGTGACCGATCTGGTCAACGGCAACCTGTGCCTGTCGCTGGGTTACAGCGGCGACATGACCCAGGCTCAACGCACCTCGGACAGCGCTGGCAAGACCACGAAATTCCAGTACCGCATTCCCCGCGAGGGTACTACGGTGTGGATGGACACCATGGCGATTCCGGTCGATGCCAAACACCCGGAGTACGCCTACGCATTCATCAACTTCGTGATGCGCCCGCAGAACATGGCCGCGATCAGTAACTTCACCGGCTACCCGACCTCCAACGCCAAGGCGCGGGCCAGTGTCGATGCCGCTATGCGCGACAACCCGGACATCTACCTCGACGACGCGACCTATGCTCGATTGATCCCGGGCAAGGACATTCCCCAGGCCGACATGCGTGCCCGCATGCGCACCTGGACCAAGTTCAAAACCGCCACCCATCCGTGATGCAACCGCCGGCGCCTGGTCGCCGGCCATTTTCAGGAAAGCCAACATGTCGACTCGTCGTGAGTTCATCAAACAAGTATCAGTCGCCGCCGGTGTCAGCGCCGCGTTTATGGGCCTTGGTCTGTCGCCGGGCAAACTGCTGGCGGCCAGTGCGCAGGACTGGTTCATGCCGGACGAGGGCGACCAGCACGAGCGCGCGTTCATTGCGTTCGGTGCGCAGGACGCGATCTGGGAGGACTTCACCGCTGACGTGCAGGCCGCACTCGGCCGCATCGCCCGCGCCATTGCCCGGTATGAGCCGGTGACAGTGTTCTGCCGCAAAGGCGAGCGCAGCCTGGCCGAGCAGTATTGCGGCACGAGCAATGTCACCTACGTGACTGCGGCGCTCGACGACATCTGGATGCGTGACATCGGCGCCAACTTTGTCATCGACGACAAGGGCGGTCTCGGTGCGGTGGACTTCAACTTCAATGGTTGGGGCGACAAACAGCAGCACAGCAAGGATGCGAAAATCGCCGCGACAGTGGCCCACGACACGCAAGCGACTTACCTGCGCAGCGAGCTGGTGGGCGAGGGCGGCGGCATCGAAGTCGACGGTCACGGCACCGGGATCATGACGGAAAGCAGCTGGATCAACAGCAACCGCAATCCGGGGTGGAGCAAGGCAGACGTCGAGGCCGAACTGAAGGCGCGGCTGGGCCTGCGCAAAATCATCTGGCTGCCGGGGATCAAAGGCAAGGACATCACCGACGCCCACGTCGATTTCTACGCGCGGTTCATCAAGCCCGGCGTGGTCATCGCCAACCTCGATAGCGACCCGCAATCCTACGATCACCCGGTCACGCTGGCGCACCTGGAGATTCTCAAGAAGGCCACCGACGCTGACGGTCGGCCGCTACAGATCCACACGATTTCGCCGCCGCTCGCTCCACGCAAGAGCAAGTTCAGCCAGAACAACCCGGACTTTGCTGCCGGTTACATCAACTATTTCGTGATCAACGGCGCGATCATCGCCCCGGAATTCGGTGACAAGGCGGCTGACCAGAAGGCATACGAGCTGCTGTCGAAGCTGTACCCGGAGCGCAAAGTCGAGCTGCTGAACATCGACGCGATTGCGGCCGGTGGTGGCGGGATTCACTGCGTGACCAGTCATCAGCCGCAAGCGTGATTGACTCTTTGGCCCATCGAGCCAACTATCGGCGGATAACAAATGACCGATGGGCCAGACCTTGATCGAACGACGTCAATTCAGCGGAGGCATGAAGGGCAAAAACCTCCGCTATCTGAATGAACAATCTGCAGATTCGCGCCTCACCCGCACCGGTTTCCTGCTGCTGGAGCACTTTTCGCTGCCGGCCTTCACTCAAGCGCTGGATACGATCATCACCGCCAACCTGCTGCGTGCCGGGCTGTTCGCCTCGCGCACGTTCGGCCTGGGCGAGGCGCAGGTGATCAGCGATCTGGGCCTGGTCATTCGCCCCGATGCACGGATTGACCTGGCCAGCCTGGCGGAGCTGGATTTGCTGGTGGTGTGCGGTGGCTACCGCACGGAGCTGAAGGCGAGCGAAGAGTTGATCAGCCTGCTGCGTGCGGCAGCGGAGCGTGGCGTTAGCCTGGCCGGTTTGTGGAACGGGGCGTGGTTTCTCGGACGCGCCGGGCTGCTCGAGGGTTATCGTTGCGCGATTCATCCGGAACACCGCCCCGCGCTCACGGAAATTGCCAAATCTACTCAGGTCAGCAGCGAACCTTATGTGATCGATCGCGACCGGCTCACGGCATCCAGCCCGTCGGGGGCTTTCCACATGGCGCTGGACTGGATCAAGAACCTGCACGGCAAAGCGCTGGTTGAAGGTATCGAGGATATTCTGGCGTTCGAAGAGTCGCGTTATCGGCGGATCAAACCGGACGAAAACCTCTGTGTCAGCGCACCGTTGCGCGAGGTGGTCAAACTGATGGACGCCAACCTCGAAGAGCCGCTGGAGCTGGAGCAACTGGCGGTGTACGCCGGCCGCTCGCGGCGGCAGCTGGAGCGTTTGTTCAAGGAGCAACTGGGCACCACACCGCAGCGCTACTACCTGGAACTGCGCATCACCGAAGCCCGGCGCCTGCTGCAGCACACCGAGCTGTCGCAGATGGAAGTGCTGGTGGCGTGCGGCTTTGTTTCGCCGAGTCATTTCAGCAAATGCTATAGCGCGTTTTTCGGTTATCGACCGTCCAAGGAAAAACGCCTGGTCAAATAGACCGAGCAGTTTTCTGCCTCCAGCCCGCTCCCACAATTTTAATTGGGTGGTGCCAGGGCCACTGGGGCAGCGCCGGCCCATTGTGGGAGCGGGCTTGCTCGCGAAAGCGGTGTGTCAGTCAGCATATGAGGTGGCTGATGTGGCCTCTTCGCGAGCAAGCCCGCTCCCACAGTTTTAATTGGGTGGTGCCAGAACCACGGCACAGCGCCGATCCATGTGGGAGCGAGCCTGCTCGCGAAAGCGGAGTATCAGTCAGCATATGCGGTGGCTGGTATGGCCTCTTCGCGAGCAGGCTCCCTCCCACCGTTTTGATTGGATGGTGCCAGGGCCACTGGCGCAGCGACGTCCCATTGTGGGAGCGGGCTTGCTCGCGAAGGTGGAGTATCAGTCAGCATATGCGGTGGCTGATGTGGCCTCTTCGCGAGCAAGCCCGCTCCCACAATTTTAATTGGGTGGTGTCAGAACCATTGGCTTGGTGCGTCCCCCTGTGGGAGCGGGCTTGCTCGCGAAAGCGGTGTGTCAGTCAGTATATGAGGTGGCTGGTATGGCCTCTTCGCGAGCAGGCTCACTTCTACAGTTAATCGGGTGGGGTGAGAACCATTGGGGCTCAAGGTCTCGGTGGCCCGACTCGTGAATCAGTTCCATACTCCTGCGGCGGTTTGGCAAACATCTTCGATCCTGACAGGAGCAAGGCCATGAGTAATAAACCGACCATTGTGCTGGTACACGGTTTCTGGGGCGGCGCGGCGCATTGGGGCCACGTCATTGTCGAGCTGACGCGCAGGGGCTACACAGACATCCGGGCGGTGGAGATGCCACTGACCTCGCTGGCCGATGATGCAGAGCGCACTCGCAAGATGATTGCGCAACAGCGCGGGCCGGTGCTGCTGGTCGGGCACTCTTACGGTGGGGCGGTGATCACCGAGGCCGGCAACCAATCCAATGTTGTCGGTCTGGTGTACATCGCCGCGTTCGCCCCGGATGCCGGCGAAAGCCCGGGCGGCCTGACTCAGCAACATCTGCCGCAGGCTGCGCCGAACCTGGCACCGGACAGCGACGGTTTTCTGTGGCTCAAGGCTGACAAGTTCCATGAAAGCTTCTGTCAGGACCTGACGGCCGATGAAGCGCTGGTCATGGCGGTCACTCAGAAAGCGCCGGTGGCCAGTACCTTTGGCGACCCGATCAGCAATCCGGCCTGGAAAAACAAGCCGAGCTGGTATCAGATCTCCAGCCAGGATCACATGATCCACCCGGACAACCAGAAGATGATGTCGGCGCGCCTCGGCGCCAGGAAAGTCATCACGCTGGAGGCCAGTCATGCTTCGCTGGCGTCGCATGCCGCCGAGGTGGCGGCGTTGATCGATGAGGCAGCGATGTCTGCGTCGAGCGTCTGATATTCAGTCGCGGAGCACGTAACAGGCTTATCTGGCCCGCAGCAACTTGCGGTAATCCACCGGCGAGATCCCGCGCGCCTGACGGAAGGAATGACTGAAGGAACTGGCCTGCGAGTAACCCAGCATCAGGGCGATGTTCATGATGCTGGTCTCGGTGCGACGCAGGTAATGGTCGGCCAGTTCCATGCGCATGGTTTCCAGCACCTGATTGAAGTTTTCCCCTTCGGCCGCGAGTTTGCGCTGTAAGGTGCGCGGCGAAATCGCCAACTGCCGGGCCAGGCTTTTCAGGCTGAAATCGCCGGTCGGCAATTGTTCGGTGAGCAGCGCGCGCAAGCGGTCGGTCACGGAAAATGCCGGGTACGACAGGCACAGCTGCCAGTCGGCTTCCAGCAGCATGCTGCGGTGCATGCGCGGGTCGGCACCCTGGATCCGCGTCGAGAGTGTCGACTCGGCAAACACCAGTGCGTTGCTCCCGGCCTCGAACTGCACCGGGCAGCCGAAAAAGTGTTCATACAGCGCCGGTTCGCCGACGGCGGCATGCATCATTCGCACTTCCAGCATCGGCTGGTTGCTTGCGACCAACCAGCGCCCGAACGCCGCCCAGCCGACCATCAGGGCTTCCTGGTGCAGGGCGCAATAAGGTTCCAGTTCACTGGTGCGCTGATCTTCGAGGGTCACGCGGCCGTCGCCGATGACGACCCGGGTCTGGCTGGAAGGGCTGTCGTAGAGAATCTTGCCGAAGCGCAGCATCATATTCAGCGACTCGCCCAGCGTCGGGCTGGTCATCAGCACATACCCCAGCACGCCGTAGGTGCCGGGGCGCACGGCCGCGCCGACCAGCAGGCCGAAATGCGCCAGGTTGCTGCTGCGCGCCGCCAGTTCCAGCAGGGCGCGCAGTTGCTTCATGGGGATGCGCACAATGGAGTCGGACAACTGCTCGCGTGACAGTCCGGTCTGGTGCAACAGCCAATCGCCATCGCAGCCGTGTTGCTCGGCGACATCAAGGACGTGGTTAACGAAGGCAGCGCTGGAGGTGGCGGGTCGCATGGGGGGAGGGGAAGTCCGGTAATCCGGTGATCTTGCTTTTCCGAAAAGTGAAGGAAGCGACGTCGCCAAGGTACGCGGCGTCAATAGACCCTACATGCGCCCGATCACCGGGATGCCGGTGCCGGTGACCGCCGAAGCTTGTTCCGAAATCAGAAACAGAATGACCGCCGCCAGTTGGGCTGGCGTTACCCAGCGCTGGTGCTCGGCGTCGGGCATGGCCTCGCGGTTTTGCGGGGTGTCGAGAATGCTCGGTAGCACGGCATTGACGGTGATGCTCATGTCCTTGAGCTCTTCGGCGAGGCTTTCGGTCAGGCGCAGTACGCTGGATTTCGACGCGGCGTAGGCGCCCATGCCCAGCCCGGCCTTCGCCGCCATGCTCGCACCGATGTTGACGATGCGCCCGGCCGAGGACTGCAGCAGTAATGGCAGCAGAGTTTTGCTGGCGTTCAAGGCGGTTCGCAGATTCAGCGTGTAGAGCCGATCCCAGGCGTCTATCGTCCCGCCCAGCAACGGCTCCCACGCATAGCCGCCGGCACCATTGACCAGCGCATCGAGGCGGCCGAAATAGCGGTTGATCTGCCGGGCGACGTCCTGGCAATCGGCAAGGGAGGCCAGATCAACGCCGGACAGGACCAGTCGGTTGTGAGAGGTGGGCAGCCCGATCGTCGCCTGATCGATCAGCACCAGATCCGCGCCCTGGGCTGCGGCCATGTCCGCCAGGGTCTCGCCGAGATTCCCCAGGGCGCCGGTAATCGCCACAACGCGCCGTGAGAGTGACTGAGTCATCAAGAGTCCTTTCCTTTTTAAGGGCGCATACTCTAATGATATCGGCCGCCCGTGGCATGCTTTTGGGTGTCAATTTGTTGTGCAAAAGTGCCAATTTTTTATGCTTGGAGAAACCTGCGCAAAGGGTCGTTAAACAGGCGTCAGAAAGTTGGCTTGCTGACGGTGTCGAGGCTGCAGAAAAGGCGTGACTTTATTCGCCTTCAGTCACAAGTTGTCAGCCCACGAGAGGGTGAGTAAGCTGCTCTGATGAATCAGCCATCGATCACTTCATCCCCACCCAGTACTCGTGGCCCCGTCGATCATGACATTCGCGATCAGATTGTCGCGGCTGCCAACGAGCATTTCAGCCAGTATGGCTACGGTAAAACCACGGTGTCCGATCTGGCCAGGGCCATCGGTTTTTCCAAGGCGTACATCTATAAATTCTTTGATTCCAAACAGGCGATCGGCGAAGCGATCTGCTCAAATTGTCTGGGGCAAATCGTTGCAGCGGTAGAACAGGCGATTAACGCAGAGGCGATTTCACCGACCGAGCGTTTACGCAGGTTGGTGAAAACCGTGATTGCCACGGGTGTGAACCTGTTCTTCAATGATCGCAAGCTCTACGACATCGCGGCATTTTCTGCGGCGGAGCGCTGGCCCAGTGCCCAGGTGTATGAGGAGCAGATCAAGCGCTTTATCTTCGACATCGTGCGTGAAGGGCGAGAGGCCGGAGAGTTCGAGCGCAAGACCCCCCTGGACGAGACCGTCGAGTCGATCCATCTGGCCCTGCGTCCCTTCGTCAACCCGTTACTGCTGCAACACAATCTGGATTTTATCGAGGTAGCGCCCACGCTGACCTCCAACCTTATCCTGCGCAGCCTGATGCCCTGACCCAACGCTGATCACTGTTCAGGTGATCTGAGCCAGAGCGACATCCCCCTTATCAGGTTCCTGTTCCCGGCACATGCGTGCCGGTACGGCGTTAAGTTTTGCTGTGTGTGACCATTGACTGAAATGGTCACATGGATAATATGGCTTCGCTGTCGTTCTCGATGTTCTTTTTCAGTGATCCCATAGAGTCCAGATAATGAAAAAAATAATGCTCAAAAATCCCGTTGGCCTGGCCGTCGTGCTGGCGTCCTCCAATGTGTTGGCCGGTGGCTTTGCACTCAACGAACAAAGCATCAGCGGGATGGGATCCGGTTTTGCCGGGCGATCTTCATCAGCCGAAGACGCCAGTACGATCTACGGCAACCCGGCGGGCATGGCGCGGCTTGAACGAGAGCAGATCAGCGTGGGGGCGGCTACGTTGTTAGCCAAGTCTGACATCAGCCGGACTCGCAGTACCTTCGGCGGCAAGGAAGACGGCGACATGGTGCCCACCACCACTGTACCGATGGGGTATTACGTCAAACCGATCGATGAGCATTGGGCATTCGGCGTCGGGTTTTATGTGCCTTTCGGGTTGATCACCGACTACGGCAGTGGTTTTGCCGGACGCTATTACGCCAACAAGAGTCAAGTCACCACGCTGACCTTCCAACCGACGATCAGCTACGCCTTTAACGAAAAAGTCTCGATCGGATTCGGGCCGACCATCAACCGTATCGGCGGAGAGATATCGGGCATGGTGCCCAATCCACTCAGCCCGGGGCGTAATGACGGCAAGCTCAAAAGCACCGGCGATGACACTGCACTGGGTTTCAACGCCGGCGTGCTGGTGCAGGCGACCGATCAGACTCGTCTGGGCCTGACGTATCACTCCAAAGTCAGTTACCACCTGGATGCCAAAACCAAGGTCACGGATGGCATCTTCAGTGTGCTGGGCGTCAGCGGTCGTAGCTATGACGCATCGCTGGATGTGGACACGCCGGAGTCGGTGGACTTTTCGGTGACGCATCAATTCAACAAAGACTGGACGCTCTATGTGGGCAGTACCTGGACGCGTTGGAGCCGCTTCAAGGAGCTGACGATTGAGAACAGCGGCTTGCCGCCGTTGCTGAGCGGGCAGTTGGGGACGATCAGCGAAGAGCAGAACTGGCACGACACCTGGGCTCACGCGATCGGTGCGGCCTATCAATTGAATAAGCAATGGGTGCTGCGTGGCGGGTTTTCGGTGGATCAGTCACCCACCAACAATACCAATCGCGGGCCCCGGATTCCTACCGGCGACCGTAAGGTTGTCAGCTTCGGTGCCGGCTGGACGCCGGTGGACAATGTCACGATCGATCTCGCGTATTCCTACCTTTGGGAGGAGAGCGTACAGATCAACGACACCTCGGCAACACGGGGTGCGTACAGTGCCAGGTACAAGAACAGTGCGAGCGGATTCGGTACTTCTGTCAGTTACCGCTTCTAGTTGAATGCGGTCAAGCGGGTCGGGAGTACGCGTGTCTCCCGACTCTCAGTAACCTGGTCTGAAACGATCTGGCGTTGCTGCTCAGCGCGCCACAACAGACGGCGACTCAGCGGGTTGCCAGCCACCGCCGAGAGCCTTGAATACCGCCACCGCCGCACGGGCCGATTCTGTCCGCGCTTGTGCTCTGGCGTCGGAGGCCTGCAGCAATGTTTCGTCGGCGTGCAGGACATCGATCAGGCTGGCCGTGCCTTTTTCATAGGCGATGAATGAGGACTGGCGAGCTTGAGTCAGTGCCGCTTCGCCGCCGGTGAGGGTGGTGGTCTGGGTTTGCCGATTCGCCAGTGAGGACAGCGCGTTCTCGACATCTTCGGTGGCGCGCAGTACCGACTGGCGATACGCGGCCAACGCTTCAGCCTCCTGCCCCTTGGCCTGATCGATCTGGGCGTTGATGCGTGCGAAGTCGAAAAGCCTCCAGCGCAACCCCAGGACACCGCTCGACTGGCTCGCGCCGCTGGGGAATAGATTGCCGCCGGAGACGGCTGTCGCGCTGCCCAGCAAGGCGCTGAGGGAAAATTTCGGGTAGTACTCGGCAATCGCTTCACCAATGCGCGCGTTGGAAGCTGCAAGCCGGCGCTCGGCCACGATCAGGTCCGGTCTGCGCCGCAGCAGATCCGCCGGTGTGCCAAGCGCAGTCAACGACGGCGCATTGGGAATATCGCCCTCACGTGCCAGTTGCGTGCGGTGCGTGCCGGGAGGCGTGCCGAGCATCACGTCCATCGCATTCATGGCTGCCTCCAGACCGCTTTGCAGTACCGGCACGGTTGCCTGGACTTGCGACAATTCACCCTCGGCCTGACGCACCTGGTACTCCGCGGCCAGGCCCTTGCCGTAAAGCAACCGGACCTTTTCCAGCAACGCGCGCCGGGTGTCGACTTGCTGGTTGGCAATATCCAGTCGTGCCTGTAATCCGCGCAGGGTGATGTAGATATCGGCCGTTTGCGCGCCGATCGCCAGCCGTGTCGCGGTGAAATCCGCTGCGTAGGCCTGGTACTCAGCCAGTGCCGCCTCACGTCCGCGGCGCAGTCCGCCAAACACATCGACTTCCCAGCCCGCCTCGAGGTTGGCCTCGTAAGCATTGCCGTAACGCTCGTATCCCGGTGTTGAATTCAATACCTGGCCCAGTGGCGTCTCGACGGACTGATAAGCGCGCGCCGCCTGTGCGTTGATATTCGCTGAGGGCAGCAGTGCTGCGTTTGCCGCACCCAGGCCGGCCCTTGCCTGGGTGACGCGCGCCGACGCCTGTGCCAGGTCCAGATTCTGCTGCAGGGTCTGGTTGATGTAGTCGGTCAGCAGCGGATCATTAAAGTTTTCCCACCAGGCGACAAGGCTGCCTGGTGTCGATTCGGATCGCGGTTCGACAGCAGACCGACCCAGGTAATGATCCGAAAGCGGGGCGTCTGGACGATGGTAATCCGGACCCACCGCACAGCCTGCCATCAGGCCGGCAGTAACCACAAGAGCAATCGGGCGGAGGGCAGGCATTGGCGTTCCTTAAGGGGATTTCGTGACCATATTACTTATTGGTCACTAAGTGTCAATTGTGTTCGATTGATCTGATCGAGCATCATCGCAAGGATTATTCCCGGATAAGGCTAAAGACTGGAGCGTTGAATGCCGAATGCAATGTGACTATTGACGATAATGGTCACAAGGCTGAGAATATGATGATCATCCTATTCCAGTAAGGGCACCTATGCGCCGGCTCCGATTTTTCCCCATTGCGGCATGCCTGTTGCCACTCGCCCTGGCGGCGTGCGGTGATTCCTCCTCCGTTGCAGACCCGCGCACGCAGGCACCTCTGGTCAGGTTCACCACCGTTCAGGCTGCGGCGGACGGTTCTCGTTCCTTCACCGGTGTGGTGACTGCGCGCGTTCAGGGCGACCTGGGGTTTCGCGTAGCGGGCAAGGTGCTCGAACGTCTGGTTGACACGGGCCAGACCGTCAAGCGCGGTCAGCCGCTGATGCGGCTTGACCCCATCGACCTGGGGCTGCAGGCACGCGCGCAGCAGGAGTCGGTCAGCGCCGCCCGGGCCCGCGCGAAGCAGACAGCCGATGACGAAGCGCGCTATCGCACCCTGGTCAGCGCCGGCGCCATTTCCGCATCGGCTTACGATCAGATCAAAGCCGCCGCAGACACTGCCAAGGCGCAGCTCAGCGCCGCTGAAGCGCAAGCGGACGTTGCCCGCAACGCTTCTGGTTATGCGGTGCTGGTCGCCGATGCCGACGGCGTTGTGGTGGAAACACTCGCTGAACCCGGACAAGTCGTCAGCCCCGGTCAACCGGTGGTTCGACTGGCGCGGGCAGGGCAGCGCGAGGCCATCGTGCACCTGCCCGAGACCTTGCGTCCCGCCGCAGGATCTACCGCGCAAGCCACGCTCTATGGCAACGCCTCGGGTGCTGTGAGCGCAAAACTGAGGTTGCTTTCGGACTCGGCAGACCGCACGACGCGCACGTTCGAGGCGCGGTATGTGCTGGAGGGCGCGTTGGCCAATGCGCCGATCGGTTCGACAGTCACCCTCCGCATCGCCGAGGGATCGGCACCTGCCGCGTCGGTGCAAGTGCCGATCGCTGCCGTGTATGACCCGGGTCAAGGTCCGGGCGTGTGGGTCATCGCCGGCACACCGCCAACCGTGGCCTGGCGACCGGTTCAGGTGCTGGGGCTGAGCGACGATTCGGCGCGAGTGGTCGGCGACCTTCGCATCGGCGAGCAGATTGTGGCGCTGGGCGCTCATCTGTTGCGCGAGGGGGAGCCAGTAACAATAGCTGTGCCGACTGCCGCGACGGTTGCCGGGAGTCGTCCATGAACGAAGGACGATTCAACATTTCCGCCATCGCCGTTCGCGAACGGGCGATCACCGTCTTTCTGATTTTTCTGATCGCCGTTGCCGGCATTCTGTCGTTCTTCCAGTTGGGGCGTGCCGAAGACCCTCCGTTTACGGTCAAGCAGTTGACCGTCATCACGGCGTGGCCGGGGGCGACTGCACAGGAAATGCAGGATCAGGTCGCGGAGCCACTGGAAAAACGCCTGCAAGAACTCAAATGGTACGACCGCTCGGAAACCTATACGCGGCCAGGGCTCGCGTTCACCATGGTCTCGCTGCTCGACAGCACGCCGCCTTCGCAAGTGCAGGAGGAGTTCTATCAGGCGCGTAAGAAACTCGACGATGAAGCCATCAAGTTGCCGGCGGGGGGCATCGGGCCGATGGTCAACGATGAGTATTCGGACGTGACTTTTGCGCTGTTCGCCCTGAAAGCCAAAGGTGAGCCGCAGCGCCTGCTGGTACGCGATGCGGAGTCCTTGAGGCAGCGCCTGTTGCATGTGCCGGGGGTGAAGAAGGTCAACATCATCGGCGAGCAAGCCGAACGGATATTTGTATCGTTCTCCCATGACCGGTTGGCGACCTTGGGCTTGTCACCGCAGGATATCTTCGCTGCGCTGAACAGTCAGAACGTACTGACCCCGGCCGGATCGATTGAAACCAGCGGGCCACAGGTTTTTCTGCGTCTGGACGGCGCGTTCGACAAGCTGCAGAAAATTCGCGACACCCCTGTTGTCGTGCAGGGACGGACACTCATGCTGTCTGATGTGGCGACGGTCGAACGCGGTTACGAAGACCCGGCCACCTTTCTGGTGCGCAATAACGGCGCAGATGCGCTGTTGCTCGGTGTGGTGATGCGTGAGGGCTGGAACGGTCTTGATCTGGGCAAGGCGCTGGATGCCGAGACGGTCAGGATCAATGAGGAAATGCCGCTGGGCATGAGTCTCTCCAAGGTCACCGATCAGGCGGTGAATATCGATTCGGCCGTCGGCGAGTTCATGGTCAAGTTCTTTGTCGCGCTGCTGGTGGTCATGCTCGTCTGCTTTCTCAGCATGGGCTGGCGTGTCGGCGTGGTGGCCGCCGCCGCCGTACCGTTGACTCTGGCGATCGTGTTTGTGCTGATGGCGGCCACCGGCAAGAACTTTGACCGTATCACCCTCGGGTCATTGATCCTGGCGCTCGGGCTGCTGGTCGACGACGCGATCATTGCCATTGAAATGATGGTGGTGAAAATGGAGGAGGGCTACGATCGCCTCAAGGCTTCTGCTTATGCCTGGAGTCATACGGCGGCGCCGATGCTGTCCGGTACGCTGGTGACGGCGATCGGCTTTCTACCGAACGGTTTCGCCCAGTCCACGGCCGGCGAATACACCAGCAACATGTTCTGGATCGTGGGCATTGCGCTGATCGCTTCCTGGGTCGTTGCGGTGGCGTTCACCCCTTATCTGGGCGTGAAGCTGTTGCCAGACATCAAGGCGGTCGAGGGCGGACACGCAGCGATCTACAACACGCCGCGTTACAACCGCTTCCGCCGGGTTCTGACACGGGTCATTGCGCGCAAATGGCTGGTCGCGGGCACGGTGGTCGCACTGTTCTTCGTGGCGGCGGCGGGCATGGGGCTGGTGAAGAAACAGTTCTTCCCGACCTCTGACCGTCCCGAGGTCATGATCGAGGTGCAGATGCCCTACGGCACCTCCATCGAACAGACCAGTGCCACGGCCGCCAAGGTTGAGGCCTGGCTGCAGCAGCAGGACGAGGCAAAAATTGTCACGGCCTATATCGGCCAGGGTGCGCCGCGTTTCTTCCTGGCCATGGCGCCGGAGCTGCCTGATCCGTCGTTCGCCAAGATCGTGGTGCTGACCGACAGTCAGGAAGCACGGGAAGCCCTCAAGTTGCGTTTTCGTGACGCGGCCGCCCAAGGGCTCGCCCCGGAAGCCCGTCTCAGGGCGTCGCAAATCGTGTTCGGTCCTTATTCGCCATTTCCGGTGGCCTACCGGGTGATGGGGCCTGATCCGGCGAAGTTGCGCGTGATCGCCGAGCAGGTGAGGGGCGTGATGCAGGAGAGCCCGATGATGAGAACCGTGAACACCGACTGGGGGCCGCTGACGCCGTCGCTGCATTTCAACCTGGACCAGGACCGTCTGCAGGCGGTAGGGCTGACATCGACTGCGGTTGCCCGGCAATTGCAGTTCCTGCTGAGCGGAGTACCGATCACGGCAGTGCGTGAGGATATTCGCTCAGTGCAAGTCATGGGGCGGGCAGCGGGCAATATCCGCCTCGATCCGCAGCAGATTGCCAGCTTCACCTTGGTCGGTGCGTCGGGACAGCGAATCCCGTTGTCGCAGATAGGCGAGGTCGATGTGCGCATGGAGGATCCGATCCTGCGCCGACGTGATCGCACCCCGACCATTACCGTGCGTGGCGACATTGCCGAAGACTTGCAGCCTCCGGATGTTTCCAGTGCGCTGCTGAAGCAACTGCAGCCGATCATCGAGAAACTCCCTTCCGGTTACCGGATTGAGCAGGCGGGGGGGATCGAAGAGTCGGGCAAGGCCGGCAAGGCGATTCTGCCGTTGCTGCCGATCATGATCGCCATGACCCTGGTCATCATCATTGTGCAGGTTCGTTCGATCTCGGCGATGATCATGGTGTTCCTCACATCACCGTTAGGGTTGATTGGTGTGGTGCCGACACTGCTCATCTTCAATCAGCCGTTTGGCATCAATGCGCTGGTCGGTCTGATTGCTCTGTCGGGGATCCTGATGCGCAATACGCTGATTCTGATCGGGCAGATTCATCACAACGCGCAAGAAGGGCTGGATCCGTTTCACGCGGTTGTCGAAGCCACGGTGCAACGTGCGCGACCGGTACTGTTAACGGCGCTGGCGGCCATCCTGGCGTTCATTCCCCTGACACACTCGGTGTTCTGGGGAACGCTGGCCTATACCCTTATTGGCGGCACGCTCGTCGGCACCATCATGACGCTGGTGTTCCTGCCCGCGATGTACTCGATCTGGTTCAAGATCCGTCCTGAGGATAAGTGGCAACCTGAAACTGTAAAATCGGCGTAGCTATAAATCTTAAAATCGAGGCCCGCTCTGTCGGGCCTCTTTTCCCCCCCCACACGTGAACTGCGCAATCGCTGCCTGGGAATTTCAGGCAAATCGAGTCCTGAAAGCCTGGCGATAGCTTGGTCTGGCATGCTTGGCGTCCTCTCGCCCAGTGCGAATCCTCTCTTTTGAAGTCTCTGACGCATCTCGTCTGGACGAGGCGTTGCAAAGCACACATGTACTTTTTCCCGCTTCATAATCTGTTGCTGCAACGATTCATCGCTGCTTGTATCCTTGCTTGCGACAAGGACAAGCGGCTGCAGCCATTGAGTCGATCATTAGTCGCTGGAACGGAAAACCGGACTTTCCAAAAGGTATTAATGTGAAGCGTGATACTCGCCTGGTTGTGCTTTTGTTGTTGGTGATCGGTTGTTCCCTGGCGTCATTGACGGTGTGGAAAGTCTTGGCCTCTCGAGAACGAGCTCTGGAGGAGGTCGATGTGCATGGCCTGAATCTGACCCAGGCGCTTTCGACGTACTCCGAAGGCATCGTCCGCCAGAGTTCGCTGCTGTTGCTCGGCCTCGTCGAGCGTCTGGAAACCGAAGGCAGTGGCCCCGCGCAGATTGAACGGCTGAGTGCCTTGGTCAACCGCCAGGAACCGTTGATGCCACAGCTCAGTGGCATCACCATCTACGATAATCAGGGCCGCTGGCTGATGTCTTCCAACCGGCCGATTCCCGCTGGGGCGAACAGCAGTGATCGCGCCTATTTCATCCACCATCGCGATGATCCCTCCCGCGAGACCTTTATCGGTCCGCCGATTCAGAGCCGTTCCAATCAGGAATGGGTGATTACCGTCAGCCGCCGTTTCAACGATGCGCGCGGCGAGTTCGCCGGGGTGGTGGCGGTTACCCTGGGGGTCGAAAACTTCCTGCGTCTGTTTGGCCAGATCGACGTCGGGCAGGAGGGCGCCATTGGCTTGTCCTATACCGACGGTACGTTGCTGGTGCGCTATCCGTTTCGCGAGCAGGACATGGGGCGCAACTTTTCCAAGTCGCCGATCTATGCCAAGTATCTGGTTGATCGGTCAGTCGGCACGGCGTCGTTTACCTCCAGCCTGGATGGCGTCGAACGTCTCTACGCCTTCCGCAAGAGTGATCGACTGCCCTTGATCACCACGGTTGCCCTCGGCAAGCGCGAGGCTCTCGCGGCGTGGCGCATGGAGGCGTGGCTGTCGGCAGTGGTGGTAATCGGGCTGCTGGGGCTGACCGGGCTGATCGGCAGGTTTCTGATTCTGGATATCCGCAGGCGCACACGGGCCGAAGACCAGTTGCGCGGGACGCAGGAGCAGTTGCTTTCATCCAATCGCCAGCTTGAGTTGCTGGCGATGAAGGACGCCCTGACGGGGCTGGCCAATCGGCGCTGTTTTGACGAGAGCCTCGCCATGGAAGCACGGCGGGCAAAACGCGACGGTACGACGCTGGCCTTGCTGATGATCGATATCGACTACTTCAAGCGGTACAACGACACCTTCGGGCATGTCGCCGGCGATGCCTGCCTGCAGACGGTGGGCAGAGCGCTGGAGGCCTGTGTGCGGCGACCGTCAGATCTGGTGGCGCGTTATGGCGGCGAGGAGATGGGCGTGATCATGCCGGGCACCAACAGTGACGGTGCGGCGGTGGTCGCGCAGCTCATCCTCGACCGCTTGCAGCAAGAGAACATCCCGCACACCGCCAGCCCGCTCGGACGGCTGAGTGTGAGCATCGGCATCGCGACGGCCACAGGGTCGCAACTGGATCACTTGCAAGGGTTGATCGAGGTCGCAGACCAGGCGCTGTACAACGCCAAGGCGCTGGGGCGTAACCAGTTTGTGAAGGGATGACTGATTGATGCGGCGCCTCAGCGACCGGTGTGCCTTGCCACACACTTTCTCGGCGTCGTCATTTAATCGTGACAACGACCTTGCCCTTGGCCCGTCCCTGTTCGACATACTTCAGCGCCGCTGCCGTTGATTCAAAGGGGAAGGCGCGGTCAATCACCGGTTTGATGATTCCCGCCTCGACTAGCACGCTGATTTGTTGCAGTTGATCGCCATTGGCGCGCATGAACACAAACGTGTAGCTGACGTTCAGCTTGCGGGCCTTGCGTCGAATGCCGAGGCTCAGCAGGCGCATGACTTGCTGCAATGGCCAGGACAACCCTTGCTCCTGAGCGAATTGCGCGGTGGGTGGCCCCGAGATGGAAATCAGCTGACCACCGGGCTTGAGCACTTTGAGTGACTGCTCCAGGACATCGGCGCCGAGACTGTTCAACGACCACGTCGTAGTCGTGCAGGACAGTTTCGAAGTTCTGCTGTTTGTAGTCGATCACCACATCAGCGCCCAACGCCTTGACCCACTCGACATTCGCGGTGCTGGTGGTGGTCGCGACAAAGGCGCCGAGGTGTTTGGCCAGCTGAATGGCCACGCTGCCGACGCCGCCGGAGCCGGCGTGAATCAGCACCTTCTGGCCCTTTTGCAGGCGGGCGGTGTCGACCAGCACTTGCCAGGCGGTCAATGCCACCAAGGGCAGGGAAGCCGCTTGCGCCATGTTGGTATTGGCCGGTTTCAGGGCGATCGCGTGCTCGTGCACGGCAATCAACTCGGCGAACGTGCCGATCCGCGTTTCCGGCGGGCGGGCGTACACCTCGTCTCCCGGTTGGAAGCGTGTCACCTTCGAGCCCACTTCAATCACCACACCTGCCAGATCGTTGCCCAGGATCAGTGGAAACGCGTAGGGCAGGATCAGCTTGAATTCGCCTGCGCTGATCTTTGAATCCAGCACGTTGACGCTGCTGGCATGGACCTCGATCAAAACGTCGTGAGGACCCACTGCGGGGGCGGGCACTTCGCCCTGGCGTCCGGGATGCTTGCCATAGCGATCAATCAGAAATGCTTTCATCGGGGTGCGGCTCTTGTCGGTTATCAGGAGGGTAGCCGGTGCGTGGTCAGGCATCGAGGAACGCCTGTACCTTGGCCACAAAATCAGTGTGATGCTGGAAAATCCCGCCGTGCCCGGCATCCTCATACATCACCAGCTCTGCGTTGGGGATACGCTTGGCCAGCTCAAACGAATTGACGCTGGGCACCATGATGTCGTTGTCGCCGTTGACGATCAGCGTCGGCGTGCGCAAACGCCCGAGGTCTTGCGGCGCCTGTTGGCCCCACGCGGTGATGGCTTTCAACTGCCGCAGGAAAGCGCGGGGCGTCGGGCCTTTGTCGCGATCTTTTTTGCGTGCTTGCAGGCGTTGCACATACTGCGAAGCAGATCGGCGGCCATTGGCTGTCGAGGTGAAGAACAGGTAGAACTTCGGGTCGCGCAAGGTCAGCAAACCTTTGAGGATCAATGGCCACGACACCGCGCCGACCTTGTCCATGCCGCTGCCGCCGGCCGGTCCGGTACCGGTCAGAATCAAGCGGCGCACCAAGTCAGGCGCCTTCAGGGCGAGGTCCTGAGCAACGAAGCCGCCGAGGGAGAAACCCAGCACATCAACGGTTTCCAGGCCCAGCGCCTGGATCAGCCGGATGGCATCGTCGGCCATTTCGCCAACGGTCAGGGGCGCGGTTCCACCCGAGCCGCCGATGCCGCGATAGTTGGTGGTAATGATGCGTCTGGTTTGCGCCAGGCCATCGATGATCGCGGGGTCGAAGTTATCCAGCACCGCGCCCCAATGGTTGAACAGTACGAGCGGCACACCGGAATGTGGACCGATGTCGCGATAGGCAAAGCGAACGCCGTTGACCGTGATCGACTGGTTCACGGCGTTGATGAACGATGTCGGCGAACCCGAAGGGGGATTTGTCTGTATTGAATTCATGGCTACTCCGGACAACGGATCGGATTCGATGCAGTGACTTGCGCCTGCATCGAATCCACCGTGAGTGCTCGCTACCAAAAGATCACTGTGGGTTCTGGTAGCGCTGGGCAACCGCTGACTGGCGGATTTGCCCCAGCAGGCCCTGACGTGCGCTCTGCAGGTCATCCCAGCGTTGCGCTTCGTGCAGCGGCGGGATGGTCACCGGTTCGCGACGATCAAAACCGACCAGTGCGGCATCCACCAGATCGCCCACTTCCATGATTTCACTCAAGGTATTGATGTCGACGCCGGAGCGATCCCAGATCTCCGTACGGGTAGCGGCCGGCAGCACGGCTTGCACGTAGACGCCTTGAGGCGACAGTTCCAGGCTCAGGCCCTGGGACAGGAACAACACGAATGCCTTGGTCGCACCGTAGACGGTCATGCCGAATTCCGGCGCCAGGCCCACCACCGAACCGATGTTGATGATCGCGCCGTCGCCGGCCTTGGCCAGGCGTGGGGCGATGGCGCTGGGGAGCCGCACCAGCGCCGTGGTGTTGAGGGCGACCAGTTGCGCCATGCTGTCGGTGCTTTGATCGACGAAGTTGCCCGACAGCCCGGCACCGGCGTTATTGACGAGGATGCCGATGCGGGCGTCGTCGCGCAGGCGGCTTTCGACGGAGGTCAGATCGCTGAGTTGGGTCAGGTCCGCCCGAATCACATCGACGGCGACGTCGTGGTCGCTGCGCAAACGTGCGGCCAGTGCGTCCAGGCGCGCCTGATCGCGGGCGACCAGGACCAGATCGTGGCCGCGTTGCGCGAAGCGCTCGGCGTAGACCGCGCCAATGCCGGTGGAGGCGCCAGTGACAAGAACAGTAGGGCGAGTGCTCATGGGGTATCTCTCTTTCAGGGTGTGAGAAACAGAACGCGCTCAGCTGGCGCTCGATTCAGCCAGCGTCGGGTAGTCGATGTAGCCTTGCGCACCGCCGCCATAGAGGGTGGCGGGATTGAACGCGGACAGCGGCGCGCCATGCTTGAGGCGCTCCACCAGATCCGGGTTGCCAATGAACGGACGACCGAAGGCGATCAGGTCGGCCTGGTCTTCAGCGAGCTTCGCGGTCGCCAGGTCCAGGTCATAGCCGTTGTTGGCGATGTAGGTGTTTTTGAAGCGCTGGCGCAGGGCGTCGAAATCGAAGGGCGCCACATCGCGCGGGCCACCGGTCGCGCCTTCGACCACGTGCAGGTAAACCACGCCGAGGGCATCGAGTTGCTCGACGAGGTATTCGAATTGCGCCTGCGGATCGCTGCTGGAAACGCCATTGGCCGGCGACACCGGCGACAGGCGCACACCGGTGCGATCCGCGCCGATCTCATTGACCACGGCCGCCGTCACTTCGAGCAGCAGACGCGCACGATTTTCAATCGAACCGCCGTAAGCGTCGGTGCGCAGATTGGCGCTGTCCTTGAGGAATTGATCGAGCAAATAGCCGTTGGCACCGTGAATCTCCACACCATCGAAGCCGGCGGCGATCGCGTTGGCGGCCGCCTTGCGGAAATCGGCAACAATTCCCGGCAGTTCACTGATGTCCAGCGCGCGCGGCTCGGAGACGTCTTCGAAGCGGTTGTTGACGAACACTTTGGTCGCGGCGCGCAGCGTAGAAGGGGCCACGGGCGCAGCGCCGTTTTCTTGCAGATCAACGTGCGACACGCGGCCGACATGCCACAGTTGCAGGAAGATTTTCCCGCCCCTGGCATGAACGGCTTCGGTCACTGCACGCCAGCCGTCGATCTGCGCCTGGGTGTAGATCCCAGGGGTGTCCTGATAACCCTGGCCCTGTCGGGAAATCTGCGTCGCCTCGCTGATCAGCAAGCCGGCGCTGGCGCGTTGGCTGTAGTAGGTGGCCGCGAATTCGCTGGGGACAAAGCCCTGGCCTGCGCGATTGCGTGTCAGCGGCGCGAGAACCACGCGGTTCGACAGCGTAAGGCTGCCCAAGGTGTAAGGGGTGAACAGGTTCTGATTGGTCATCTGATGAATCTTCCGTGCCCGTTGATGGAAGTCGGTGGTGCGTGCAGTTAGGATGATGATCGAAATCTAAACTGTCAACGATTTTGATTATGGGCAACATCTATGTATCATCGGACGCATGATTTCCCGCTAAACACGAGGTATTGCACGTGAGAGTGACCAAGGCCCAGGCGCAGGCCAATCGAGAGCACATCGTTGAAACGGCCTCTGAACTGTTCCGTGAACGCGGCTTTGATGGCGTCGGTGTGGCCGATCTCATGGCGGCAGCCGGTTTCACCCACGGAGGCTTCTACAAGCACTTCGGATCGAAGGCCGACCTGATGGCTGAAGCCTCGGCCTGCAGTCTTGGCAAATCGCTGACCGGCGCCCAAGCGCTCGATGTGCCGGGCTTCATCAACGTCTACGTGAACAGAGAACACCGGGACGCACGCGGCAGCGGTTGCACCATGGCCGCGTTGGGCGGCGATGCGGCGCGCCAGGCGGACGAGGTGAAAGCGACATTTGCCGAGGGCATTGAGCACACCCTGCAAACCCTGGGCGAGAAATACCCGACAGGGCCGGATGCCGAGGCGGGTGAGGGGCGAAAGAAGATGATCGACCTGCTGTCGCGGGCGGTCGGCGCGATTATTCTGTCGCGTGCCTGCCCGGATGATTCCGCGCTGGCGGACGAAATTCTTGAAGTGTGTCGCGCGCAAATGCTGGCTTCGTTGCCGGTCGATGACGTCGACGCGCAGTAGCAGCGTGGCTCATTCCGCGAGCGCTTTGGCCCTGGCGATTGAAAGCGCTTGCGGCAGGCGGGCGCCATTCTTGGCGGCAAGAATCTCGGCCATCACGCTGACGGCGATTTCCGCGGGTGTCTTGCTGCCGATGTAGAGGCCGATCGGCCCGTGCAGGCGCTCAAGCGACGCCTCGCTCTCACCAAAATGCTCGATCAGACGTTCACGACGCAGTTGGCTGTTGCGCCGCGAGCCGATGGCACCGATGTAGAACGCCGGGCCGTGGAGCGCTTCGAGCAGTGCCAGATCGTCGAGTTTGGGGTCATGACTCAAGGCGACGATGCAGGTGCGCAGGTCGACCGCGAAGTCGCGGACGACGTCATCCGGCATGCCGACGATGCGCTCCACGCCGCCTACCGCCCAAGTCTCGATGTACTCGGGACGCGGATCGCACACTGCCACCTTGAAGCCGTTGAACAACGCCATGGTCGCCAGATACTCGGCCAGCGCACCGGCACCGATCATCAGCATCCGATAACCCGGCCCCAAGGTATTGAGCATCTGCGCGCCATCGAAGCAGAACTGCTCCGGCGTCGCCGTGGCTTCGAGCTTGACCTGACCGGTCGCCAGCGCCAGGCGACGGCGAACCAGCTGCCCGGCGTCCAGTTGCACCAGCAACGCGTCGAGTGACTGCCACGCCGGATTGAACTCAAGGATCAGTTCAAGCGTGCCACCGCAGGGCAAACCGAAGCGATGCGCCTCATCGGCGCTGACGCCGTAGCGCACCACTTGCGGTGCGCTGTCGTCAAAACCACTGCCGCCATGGGCCGTGGTATAGCGATGGATCAGGTCATCCTCGATACAGCCGCCGGACACGCTGCCCACCACGCGACCGTCGTCACGCAAGGCCATCATCGACCCCGTCGGGCGCGGCGAAGAACCCCACGTGCGCGCCACCGTGGCGACCAGCACGCGCTCGCCGGCGGCGAGCCAGTCCCGCGCCGTGCGCAGGACCAGCAAGTCGATACTTTCCATCAGGCTCTCCTCTTAGCGCATCTGCAGAATGATCGGGCTGCTGCTGGCCGGACCGGTGTGTTCACGCAGCTTGCCAACCGCCTGCACATCAACGGCACTGCCCTGATTGCCCCAAGTACTGCGCATGAAGGTCAGCACTTCGGCAATCTGCTGATCCGACAACTGCTCACGGAAGGCCGGCATGCGATAGGCGTCCGGCACGCCGGCAGCTACGACCCGCTGTGAACCATTGAGGGTGATGTTGATCGCCGAGGCGCTCTCTTTGGCCAGTGCGGAAGTCGCGCCAGCCAACGGCGGCATCCATTCGGGCTGGCCCTTGCCGTCCAGTCCGTGGCACGAAGCACAGCGTGTCACGTAGGTATGCGCACCGGGCGCGTCCAGACGTTCCGTTGCCGAAACCGCTTGATACTGCCATGGCTGCCCGTCGCGCTCGCGGTCCCCGGGAAGCGACTTCAGGTAGTGGGCAATCGCGGTCAAATCATCGTCGGTCATGAACTGCGTGGAGTTGTTGAACGCCTCGGTCATCGAGCCGTAAACCACCGCATGTTGGTTGCGCCCGGTCTTGAGGAACTGCACGATCTGCGGTTCGCTCCAGCGGCCCAGCCCGGTGTTGTGATCATCACGCAGGCTCGGCGCGTACCAGCCATCGAGCAAGGCGCCGGCGAGGTACGGCTGACCGGTCTCATCCAGTGCCTTTTCGTTGAACGCCAGACCACGCGGCGTATGGCAACTGCCGCAGTGCCCCGCGCCTTGAACGAGGTACGCGCCACGGTTCCATACTTCGTCCTGCGACGGTTTGGCTGCGTAGGGTTCGGCGTCGACGAACACGCCGTTCCACATTGCAATCGGCCAGCGCAGGTTCAACGGCCACGCAATCGCACTCGGGATGTTCGCCTGTTTCACCGGCGCCACGCCTTTCATGAAGAACGCATACAGCGCACGCACATCGTCGTCACTGAGCTTGACGTAAGACGGGTAGGGCATCGCCGGATACAGGCGGCGACTGTCAGGTGTTACACCGTGGCGCACGGCTCGGTCGAAGTCCGCCAGGCTGTAATGGCCGATGCCGGTTTGCGTGTCCGGGGTGATATTGGTCGCATGGATCGCACCCAGCGGTGTGGCCATTTCCAGGCCACCGGCGAACGGTGCGCCGCCCGGCACGCTGTGACAGGCCACGCAATCGCTGAGCCTGGCAACGTATTCGCCACGGGCGACCAGCGCCGGGTCGATGTCGGCCACAGCGATCTGATGGTTTTCCAGGCGCGAAACAGGCTCGCGGGTGACATACCAGGCCAGCAGGCCTGCCGCGACCAGGCACGGCACGGCCAGCCAGCCAGCGGTTCTTGCGAATCGGCTGTTATTCATGAAGGCTCCGGCGCTGATCAAGTGAAGGTGTGTCGGCTCATGGGCAGGCTGCGCACCCGCTGCCCCGTCAGCGTTGCCACCGCATTGGCGACGGCTGGCGCGACGGCGGGCAATGGCGGCTCGCCAATGCCACCCATTTTTTCCCCGCTCTCGACGACACGCACGTGGACCCGGGCCATCCGCGCAGGCGGCAGGATCGGATACAAGTCGTAGTTGCGCGCCCGGGGTTTGCCATCCACCCAGACGGATTCCTCCACCAGTGTCTGCGACAATCCCAACGCCACGGCGCCATTGACCTGCGCTTCGACAATCGCCGGATTGACGATGCTGCCCGGGTCAATCGCCTGCCAGATGTCGTGCACCCTGACCTGGCCGTTCTCGATGGACACCTCGGCGATCACCGCCGTCTGGGTACCGAACGGCGAAGCCATCGCCACACCTCGCGCACGTTTGCTGCCGTCCTCGCCGGTAAACGGCCCGCGCTTCCAGCCGCCCGACAGCTCACCCACCGCTTGCAGCAGCGTGGTCAGTCGCTGGTTGCCACGCAGCAGATGCAGGCGCAGGTCGAACGGGTCCTTGCCGCCCTTGTCGGCCAGTTCGTCGAGGAACGATTCATAGAAGAAGTCGTTGAGGGAATTGCCCACCGAACGCCAGTAACCCAACATCGCCGGGCCTTTGACGTAGATCTGCGCGATGCGCTTGTTGGGGATCGCGTAGGACTTGCCCGACAACCCTTCAAGCGCCGTCGGGTCGAGCTTCTCACCCTGCTTGCCGGCGAGGGCTTCGGTCGGGCCTTCGGTGGCACTGATCGCTTCGATTGCCAGCGGCCAGCCATCGTTGTCCAGCGCCGCGCGGAAGTTCACCGCAGCAACCGGACGCAGCACGTCACGCAGGAACTCTTCCTCGCGACTCCAGATCAGCTTGACCGGGCGGCCAACCGCTTTCGCCAGCGCGATTGCCTGCGGATAGGGGCTGGCCGCGTCGTAGAGAAAATGCCGACCGAAGAATCCACCCAGCAACGGTGAATGCAAGGTAATGCGCGACGGATCCAGCCCCGTGCGTTTGGCGATGTCCGCACGGAACATGTCCGGCGCCTGATTCGGCAACCAGACCTCCAGCGAGCCGTCCGGATTGAAGCGGGCCAGCGCAGAAGGCGGCTCCAGTTGCCCGTGGTTCAGGTATTGGTTGTGGTAAGTGGCGTCGATCCGGGTCTTGGCCTCCTTGAGAATCGACGCCACGTCGCCTTCATGTTCATCATCTTTGGCGGGGCCTTTGTCTGCAGCGAGTCGCTTGAGCCAGGCATCGCTGGAAAAGTCAGCGGGCATCGGCCGCACGGTGCTGTCTGCCGTGGGCTCCTGCCAGTCGACCTGAATCGCTTCGACCGCACGTTTGGCGTGCCACCAACGTTCGGCGACCACCGCCACGGCGCCCGGCAGACGATGCACGGAATGCACGCCTTTCATCGCCTTGACTTGGTCTTCGTTGCGCAGGTTGCCCACCGTCATCCCCAGGCGCGGGGCATGCTGAACGGCGGCATGCAGCATGCCGTCGACCTTCAGATCGATGCTGTAGAGCGCCTTGCCCGTGGACTTGTCGTAAGCATCGAGGCGTTTGACCGGTTTGCCGATCCAGCGGAACTGGCTTGGATCACGCAGCTGCACAGAGGCCGGATCGGGAACCGGCAGGTCCATCGCGTGCTCGGCCAGTTCACCGTAGGCCAGCGAGCGGCCAGACTTGGCGTGCACGACTTTGCCAGGCTCGGTGGTCAATTCGCCCACCGACACCCCAAGCTTCTGCGCGCCGGCCTGCAGCAGCATGGCGCGGGCGAGGGCGCCGAGGCGGCGCATGACCGGGTAACTCATGCGCACCGACATGCTGCCGCCGGTGATGCGCATGCCGTTTTCCATCACCACATAGGCTTCGCCGGGCGGTGCCGCTTCAACCAGGAAGGTCGCCGGGTCGGCATCCAGTTCTTCACCGACGATTTGCGCCATCGCGGTGAACGTGCCTTGTCCGCCTTCCATGAACGGGCAGAGCAGACGCACGCGGTTGTCCGGGCGGATTTCCAGAAACGCCGGCACTTGCGTGCCGCGCTCGGCAGTCGTTGCCGCCGCTGCCGCTTGCACGCGTGTCGCACCCAGCGGCAGGCCGAAGCCAAGCACCAGTGCGCCGACGGCGGTGCCGGTCAGGAAACGTCTGCGCGATAGGTTGACCGGATCATGCAGAGCCAGTGCTGCTGCTTCCAGCGTAGGATCGATTCGAACGTTCATCAGGCATCTCCCTTGCCGGCAAGCTCATGCACGGCGGCATGAATGGCGTTGTAAGTACCGCAACGGCACAGATTGACCATCGCCGCCTCGATCTGCGCATCACTCGGCTTGGGGTTCTGTTTGAGCAACGCAGTAGCGGCCATCACTTGCCCGGACTGGCAGTAACCGCACTGCGCGACCTGCAGATCGACCCAAGTGGAAACGACCCGTTTGCCCACGTCATCGGCCTCGATGGCCTCAATCGTGGTGACCTCGCGGCCGACCACGCCGGCCACCGGCGTGACGCACGAGCGCACCACATTGCCGTCCACCAGCACCGAACAGGCGCCGCACTGCGCCAGGCCGCAGCCGTATTTGGTGCCGGTCATGCCCAAGTCATCGCGGATCACCCACAGCAAGGGCGTATCGGCGTCGGCATCGACCTGATAGGTCTTCTGGTTGATTCGTAGTTCCATGGTTCACCCGCTGATCATCGGTTGACGTGCATTGTTATAAACGGTGACACGCGGCAAGGCGCATCACCGGCTTTCGTTCAGTTCGCTACGGCGCCGGGCGCTTCTGCCTCGAGTGGCTGCCCGCGCATCAGGGCGATGTCACGGCTCGGCGCGGTGCCGAACAAGCGGGCATATTCGCGACTGAACTGCGAAGGGCTTTCGTAGCCGACCGCAAACGCTGCCCGCGAGACGTCCAGGTGTTCGGTCAACATCAGCCGGCGGGCCTCGTTCAGCCGCAGCCACTTCTGGTACTGCAGCGGGCTCATGCCAGTGAGCTGGCGGAAATGATGGTGAAAGGTCGGCGTGCTCATCTGCACCCGCGCTGCCAGCTCTTCGATGCGCAGGGCCTCGGTGTAGTTGACCTTGAGCCAGTCGATGGCTTTGGCGATGCGATAACCCTGGCCATCCACGGCGATGATCTGCCGCAGTCGCGCGCCTTGATCGGTATTGAGCAGCCGATAGTGAATTTCCCGCAGGATCAGCGGCGCCAGCACCGGGATTGCCTCGGGCTCATCGAGCAATGCCAACAGGCGATCAAGGGCGCCTTCGAGGGCCGACGACATACTGCCAATACCCGCGCCTGTGCTCATCGAAGGATGGCGTCTGGCAGGCAAGCCACCCTTGCTGAGGACCTCGGCGAGCATGCCGACATCCAGTTTCAGCACCAGCCCGACACAGGGTTGTTGGGGACTGGCAAGCATCACCTCGGAGTTGGCGGGCAGGTCCAGCGAGGTGACCAGAAATCGCGACGGGTCGTAGCAGTAACCCTCACCACCGACCCACAAGCGCTTTTCACCACGGCCCACCAGAATCAGGCTTGGCTCGACCATGCACACGGTGGGAGGTGCCGGCTGATCGCGACGAAACAGCGACAGCCCGGGAATAGAGGTGGCGAAGTCGCCCGGTACGCTCACGCGCGAGTCAATGTTCGACGCCAAAGGCGATTCATGGCGCAGGGGGGTAGGGATCATGTCGGGTCACTCCTGTTGACCGAACTCTAATCCGCTGCCGAGGCGTTTCCTATCCATCACCCTGCATCCTCAGAGGATCAGGCAAGCATTCAAGAGGAATGCGCTAGGGCAGAGGCGGATCGACCGGGAGAATGTGTCGAACTGTTACAGGAAAGCCCTTACAGGAAAAGCCCTTACAGGAGAGTCCCTATGCAAGTCTTCGCTTATGGCGCCCATGCGGGCGATAAACCGCTTGAACCCCTGCGCATCACGCGTCGCGATCCCGGCCCGGAAGATGTGCAGATCGAGATTGCCTATTGCGGTATCTGCCACTCGGACCTGCACCAGGTGCGCGCCGAATGGGAGGGTACGCAATACCCTTGTGTACCCGGTCACGAAATTGTCGGTCGTGTCACGGCGGTAGGCCAAAAAGTCACCGGGTTCGCCCCGGGTGATCTGGTCGGCGTCGGCTGCATCGTCGACAGCTGCAAGCATTGCGAAGAGTGTGCCGAAGGCCTCGAAAACTACTGCGACGGCATGATCGGCACCTACAATTTTCCGACCCCGGACGCACCTGGCTGGACCCTCGGTGGCTACTCACAGGCGATCGTCGTGCACCAGCGCTACGCATTGCGCATTCGTCACCCCGAGGCGCAGTTGGCTGCCGTTGCGCCGCTGCTGTGCGCGGGCATCACCACCTGGTCGCCGCTGCGGCACTGGAACGCTGGCCCCGGCAAGAAAGTCGGCGTGGTGGGCATCGGAGGCCTCGGTCACATGGGCATCAAACTGGCCCATGCGCTGGGCGCGCATGTGGTGGCATTCACCACCTCCGAATCGAAGCGTGAAGCCGCGAAAAGCCTGGGTGCCGATGAAGTGGTGGTCTCAAGCGATGCGCAGCAAATGGCGGCGCACCTGAAGAGCTTCGACCTGATCATCAACACCGTCGCCGCGCCGCACGACCTCGATGCCTTGTTGATCCTGCTCAAGCGTGACGGCGCGATGACCCTGGTCGGCGCGCCAGCCTCACCGCATCCGTCGCCCAACGTGTTCAATCTGATCATGAAGCGTCGCACTCTGGCGGGGTCGATGATCGGCGGTATCCCGCAGACCCAGGAGATGCTCGATTTCTGCGCCGAGCACGGCATCGTTTCGGACATCGAGTTGATCCGCGCCGAGCAGATCAATGAGGCGTACGAGCGCATGCTCAAAGGTGACGTCAAATACCGGTTCGTGATCGACAACGCGACGCTGGCGCAGTGAAAAACAGCGCGTCCGGGCAATCGCCCGGCCGCCTCTCGCAATACAGGTAGTTCCAATGACTTCCCTTTCTACAGAAAAACGCGGCTGGAGCGCCGTGCTGGCCATGTCGTTGGCCGCATTCGCCCTGGTCGCTTCAGAATTCATGCCCGTCAGCCTGCTGACGCCCATCGCGGCAGAACTGCACATTACCGAAGGCCAGGCCGGGCAGGGGATTGCCGTCTCCGGTGGCTTCGCCTTGCTCACCAGTCTGGTGATTGCTGCAGTCGCCGCGCGTGTCGAGCGCAAGAAGCTGCTGCTGTGCCTGACCTTGTTGATGATCGTTTCGGGTACGGTCGTCGCATTCGCGCCGGGCTACCCGTCATTCATGTTTGGACGCGCCTTGATTGGCATCGCCATCGGCGGGTTCTGGTCATTGTCGGCGGCGACCGCCATGCGTCTGGTGCAGCCCGATCAGGTTTCCCGAGCACTGGCCATCGTCAATGGCGGTAACGCGCTGGCGACGGTCATCGCCGCCCCCGCGGGCAGCTTCCTTGGTTCGCTGATTGGCTGGCGCGGCGCATTCTTCTGTGTTGTACCGGTCGCAGCGCTGGCGGCCGTGTGGCTGCTGATCAGCCTGCCGTCCTTCAAGGTCGAGCGCGAGACCGGCAGCGGCAACGCCCTGCGGCTGATGCAGCGGCTGCCCGTCGCTTTGGGGATGATCGCCGTCAGCGTATTTTTCATGGGGCAGTTCATGTTGTTCACCTACCTGCGCCCGTTCCTTGAGGGCGTCACCGGCGTCAGCGTTTCAACATTGTCGTTCATGCTGCTGGGCCTTGGCCTTGCCGGTTTCATCGGGACTTTTCTGATCGAAAGATTCATCGGCAATGGCCTCTACCGCACACTGACAGTGATCCCGCTGATCATGGCGGTCATCGCGCTGGCGCTGGTCAACTTCGGCGCCTCGCCGTTGCTGACCGCAGTGCTGCTCGGCCTATGGGGCCTGGTCGCTACGGCGGCGCCCGTAGGCTGGTGGACCTGGCTGGCGCAGACGCTCCCTGACGACGCTGAAGCCGGCGGAGGGTTACTGGTGGCCATTGTGCAACTGGCTATCGCCGCCGGGGCAATTGTCGGCGGCCTGGCATTTGATCTGAGTGGTTACAAAGCCACCTTCGAACTGAGTGCAGCGGTGTTGGTGGTGGCGTCTGTGGTCGCCTGGCTGGCGGGGCGCAGTGCGACTGAGGTTGATCTTGCCGAGTCGAAGGCGGCTGCCTGAAGAAGTTGGAATATGCTCAGCGAATGGGGGATGAAACGAGAGCCAGTGCGCGTTTAGAGGTGAATGAATCCCCCATTGGCAGCGCCCCGTTCCGAAAAAAGTCCGTGACGGATTTCAGAGTCAACGGCGAGAAAGGCAAGCACTTTGGCTATGGTTCGACCGCGAGGGGGTAATTTCGAGCGTGGGCGTCAGGTCGGTTGGTTTGAAATTCCTGGAGGAAAAAGTGGCTCGTGCTTCCATTCCGATCAGTCCTGTTCCATATGAGTTGAGCGGTCTCTAATGCAAGGATCCCTCACGTTGAGAGCGTCAGGCCGAGACACACTGCTGTAGCAGCAGTTGCCCGGCTACCGGCCTGGAAGAGCGTGGCGAATCCCTGTATCGATGTAAGCCTCCAATGCTTCTATGGCCATGGGGCAACCAAATAAATATCCTTGGAAGTTATGGCAACCCAAGGCAGCCAGCATGTCACGCTGTGCGCGTGTTTCAACCCCCTCAGCAATGACCGACAAGCTCATACTGTTTGCCAACGCAACCACTGTCCTGGCGATTGCAGCGTCGTTTGGGTCCACCAGGATATCGCGTACGAATCCCTGGTCGATCTTGAGTTGGTCCAGCGGCAGGCGCTTGAGATACGAGAGGGAGGAGTAACCGGTGCCAAAGTCGTCCAGCGAAAAGCCGACGCCGATGGATTTCAACGCATTCATCTTGGCTATTACGTCCTCGATGCTGGAGACCAGCATACTTTCAGTAATTTCCAGCTTGAGACGATGAGGATTGGCACCGGAGAGCTCGAGCGCAGACTGTATTTGTTCGACAAAACCATCCTGATTAAACTGCCGAGCACTGACGTTGACGGCGATGGTCAGGTGAGAGAACTTCGGTCTATACGCCCATACGGCCAACTGCTTACAAGCTATTTCGAGCACCTGCTGGCCTAGCGGAAAAATCAAGCCCGACGCCTCTGCCATTGGAATGAACTCTGCCGGAGAAATCATGCCGCCGCGCGTGTCTTTCCAGCGCACTAACGCCTCCACGCCTGTAATGCGACCTTCCTTCGTGACCTGCGGTTGATAGTGCAACAGGATGTGGTGTTGCTTGATAGCTTTGCGCAGTCCTTCCTCCAGTGCGATTCGAGCGCTGACGACCGTCTGCATCTCGGGGTCGAAAAAACACAAGACATTGCGTCCGCAGGCTTTGGCTTGGTACATGGCCAACTCGGCGCGTTTCAGGGGCTCGCTTGCATCCTCATCCCGCTCGCCGAACAAAGTAATACCTATGCTGCAGGTTCGGTGCAGTGTCGATGTACACAACTCATAAGGCTGCTCGATCTCCCGCAGGGTTTTTTCGCCAATGGTTTCAGCATGGTTCGCCGCCTCTTGCGGATTGGCGCTCTTGCTCTCCAGAATAAGAGCGAATTTGTCGCCTCCAAGGCGGGCGACGGTGTTGCCCTCCGGCACACAACTCCTCAATCGTTGGGCTATTTCATTTAGAAACAAGTCGCCTTGGCCATGCCCCTGAGTTTCGTTGATGGACTTGAAGTCATCGAGATCGACAAACATCAATGCGCCTATCCATTGATGGCGAATACTCGAAATCAATGCTTGTTCCAGCCGATCCATAAAGAGTCGGCGATTTGGTAACCCTGTTAACTGGTCAGAGAATGACAGTCTTTGGATCTGTTGTTCGGCATCTTTCCGGTCGCTGATGTCGCGGATGATCCCTTGAATACATTGAGTGTCATCCAGGGTCATTATGTGCGCCGAAATCAGACCGGGCCAAGTGCGGCCATCCTTGCTTACAAATTCAGCTTCATGATCAATGAAGTATCCTTGTTGCTGTAAGAGTCGAACTGATTCGTGACGCTCTTCCGGATAACGCCAAATGTCGATATCAAATACTGTTTTTCCAAAAGTCTCTTCCCGTGTCCAGCCAAATATGCGGGTAAATCCATCATTGACCTCAAGAAGGCTCCCATCGTCAAGGCGGGTGATGACCTGACTATCTGGGCTGGCGCGGAATGCGGTCCGAAAGCGCCCCATTCTTTTAGCCTTAAGAACTTCAGTTTCATGTCTATAACTGTTACGCGTGTAAACAAGAATAGTCAGGGTGAAAATTGCTATCAGTAACAGTGTTATGGCTGCTTCCTTTCGCCAAGGAGCGAGAAACTCGTCGGTGCTCGTTGCGACGATGATATAGAGAGGGTAATTAGCAATTTTTCGATAGCTGTAGAGTCGCTCAATGCCGTCTAGTGGAGCAACTGCGGTGTAGCTCCCATCATTCGGGAACGCACGAATAGTTTCTGTAGCCTTGGCTGACACCAACTTGGAGCCAACTTTTCCACTTTCACTCGCTACTTCCGGATACCGTGCTATGAGTGCCATCTCATCATCACGAATTGCGATGACTCCTTGTTTTCCAACATCAAAAGTGGAGAATATCTCGGTAAAATAATCCACCATGCGTAACGAGCCTAGCGCCACGCCTGCAAAGGAGCCATCAATGTGGTTGATGCGTCTGGACAGAAGGACCGACCAGGTTTTTGTGGTGCGTCCTATCACAGGTTTGGATATAACCATTCCAAGATGCGAATTCTCATGCAAGCGTTGGAAATACTCTCTGTCGGCAATATTCGTTTTGCCGGCGGTCAATATTGTTCCCCAAGGGACATCGCCTTTTTCATCAGCTACCCATAGCCCTTCGCAATCTCTAATCGCTGTCTGCTGTTGTGTTAGATATCCATCCAGCAATGTCTCATTGATGCCTCCAGCAGCCATTTGCCGCTCCACTTCCCTTGCCACAGCGAACAGGCCCACATCAACTTTATCAAGGACGCCAGTGACATTGATCGCCAAGGATCGCGCCAGGTTCTCCGCTGTGATGGCGGCTTGAAGCTCATGCTGCTTTTTACTCTGGTAGAGCGCCAAACCTGCGAGCACATAGACAAACAACATGAAGGAAGCAATACCTGTCGTAAGACGCACCATCAAGGAATGTGATCGCCATGGCATGATGAAATCTCGACAAAGCCAATTGGGGGCATAGCGGAACACTTCATAGGTTAGTCTGTCAGGAAATACGTGCGTCGAAAAAATATTGACTACTCGGATAAGATTTTTCTTGGCAGCATGCAAAATGGATGCTTTCCAAACTGCGCACGGATAAACATTGTGTGCTAGGTCGTTGTTACCCTTGACTTGAGTTGCACCGCATGCCGGATAGCGTCATTTTTTCGGCATTGCGCCGCTCTGATGCAGTTCGCCCTGCTTTTATTTCATTGCCCAAGTGATGGTGAATTGCACAAAGCTTTCCCTTGAGATGGGTGCCTCATATCGATCCGGGCAAGGTAAGTGCGGGACGAGTCTTGGCGGACCGATCACTCTTGCCGCGCTGCTCCATTCTGACAATTGCGGGGGCCGTACGCCTAACCAATGTGTGCAGACGTTTCTCCGAACGTCGCCATCGCCAAATGCTCCATGGATCTGCCCGCGTACGACCCGCGCGTTCTCCAGAACGCTCGCAAACTCTAGCCCGTCAATTCATGTGCTGCCGGGAATTTCCTTGACCGTCCGTTGGGCGACGCTACGGTAATTTGCGCATTTTCAGAATTTTCTTAGTGATATTCCTGACTAGATTTGATGTACCGGCGTGCATTTGCTGCGTGTGTAGGGGCCAGCGCGCAACTGTTGAGCGGGTAACTCGACAGGGCACAACCAATAAGAAAAAAGGGAAAGACCATGAATCATGTATTTCGCATTGTCTGGAGTGGACGTGCAGGTACTTTCGTAGCAGTCAGCGAATATGCGAAATCTCATGGCAAAGGTCGCAGCGGCGGGCGGCGGGGGCGCAGGCTCCGGATACTGCCCTTGTTGCTGTCGGCGGGCATGGCGTTCAGCCCGTTGTTGCAGGCAGCCGATCGGTATTGGGATACCAACGGCACGGCACTGGGCTCGGGTGGTACCGGCACCTGGAATCTTTCCAGCGCATTCTGGAGCCCCAACAGCGACGGCGTCAGCGGCCCCTATAGCGCCTGGAACAATGCCACCCTCGACGACGCTTTTTTCGGCGGCACCGCCGGCACCATAACCCTGGGCACGCCGATCACCGTGCACAACCTCACCTTCCTGACCACCGGTTACACGCTCAACGGCAGCACCCTGACTCTGGGGGGGATCACGCCCACCGTCACCGCCAATGGCGCCGCCACCATCAACTCGATCCTGGCTGGCAGCGCGGGTCTGACCAAGGCGGGGGCCGGTGTCCTCAGCCTCAACGGCGCCAACACCTTCAGCGGTGATGTCGTGGTCAATACCGGCGGCCTGGCCCTCAACGGCGATTCCGCGCTGGGTGCGGCGGGCAACGGCGTCACCATCGCCGGCGGCACCAGCTTGAGCAGCACTGGTGCCCTCGCAGCGAGCCGTAACATCACCCTCACCAGTGGCAGCGTCCTGCTGAACGGCGCCGGCGTGGGCTCGGCCCGCTTCACCGGTGCTGGTGGACTCAGGCTCAATAGCGGTGTCAGCCTCACCAACGCCGCTAGCAACTATACCGGGGCGACCATTTTCGGCAACGGGAATGGCGGCAGCTTTTCCTTCAACTCCGTCGCCGATCTGGGCGTGGCCAGTTCCCTGGGTGCGCCAACGACGGTGGCCAATGGCACCATCACGCTTGGGTCCGGCGGTGGCGTTCCTGCAACCCTGAGCTATTTCGGTGCCGGCAGCAGTTCCAACCGCAACTGGCAATTCAACGCCGCGGGCACCGTGGCACCGCTCACCTTTCGCAACATAGGGACAGGCACGTTGACACTGACCGGCAACATGGTCGTGTCGGGTGGCAGCACCTATGGAACTAACTTCAATGCCAATTCGGCCGACATGTCATTGCTGGGCATCATTTCAGGCAATGGCTTGGTCTCCTATACCGGTAGCGCCGGAAGAACCATCACGCTTGGCAACGTAAATACGTATACGACCGCGACCGGCATCAACGGTGTAACCGTACGGGCCGGTTCGTTCAAGGACATCGGCACCGCCAGTTCCTTTGGCGCCGGCGCGGTGGGGAATGGCATCGGCATCACCAATGGCGCCGTGACCTACACCGGCGCTGGCGACAGCAGCAATCGGACATGGGGGCTAAACGGCGGCGCGATCAACAACGATGGCACTGGCGCGCTTGCGCTCAGTGGCACCTTGGCACTCACCAACACCGGCACGCTCGGCGGCAGCTACATTGGCGCCGACAACCTGTTCTCGGGCGTCATTTCCGGCACGGGAGGGCTGAGCAAGAGCGGCGCGTCCACCTGGACACTCAGCGGCGCCAATACCTACACCGGCAGCACTATTGTCAACAGCGGCACACTCCGTGCCGGCAGCACCACGGCCTTTGGGGCAACCAATGGGGTCGTTGTGAACAGCGGCGCCACGCTGGATATTAATGATCTGAACATCACGCTTTCCTCGTTGGCCGGTACGGGCGGCACCGTCGACCTGGGATCGGGAACGCTTACCCTGAACGATGCTGCGGGTATCAGTACCGCCTACGCCGGCAACATCACCGGCAGCGGTGGCCTCACCAAGACCGGGGCCAGCACGCAGACCCTCACCGGGGCCAACACCTATACGGGTGCGACCACGATCAACGGCGGCACGCTGCGGTTGGACTACGGTGCAGCCACCGCGCCCACCAGCAACATCATTTCCAGCGCCTCGACCCTGAAAATGGGCGGCGGGGTGCTCAATGCGATCGGTGCTGCTGGCAAGGCCAACACGCAGACGTTCAATGGTCTCCTCGTCACTGGAGGCAACAACACGATCGGCGCGACATCCGGCACCGGCGGCAGCATGGCGCTCAACCTGGGGGCGATCACCCGCACCAGTGGCCTGGTCAACTTCAACCTGCCGGGCAGCGGCAACATCACCACCACAAATAGCACCCTGGGCGGTTGGGCCACGGTCAACGGCACCAATTACGCCAAGGTGGTCGGTGGCAACATCCTTGCCTTCACCACAGCGGACTATGTCAACAAGGACAATGCGTCCACCTGGCTGAACAACGAGATCCTCAGCGATGCCGGTGGCACTGCGAACTCGCCCTATTTTGGCACGGTGAGCGGCAGCAAGCAGATCGGCGGCTTGCAGTACACCGCGGCAGCCAACTCCACCGTGACTGTGGGCGCCGGTAATATTCTAGGGGTGGATGGCACGATCATCGTTGCGCCGTCGGTCGGGGCCAACAATCAGACGATCACGGGCGGTTCGCTCACCGGTACCTCCGGAGGTGGTGTACTGGGCGTTCAGCAAAATGGCACCGGCAACTTCACCATAGCGTCCCAGATCGTCGACAACGGCGGCGGAGTCGGCTTCACCAAGGCCGGTGCCGGGCTGGTCACGCTGACCAACGCCAACAACACCTACACCGGCGCCACCATCGTGTCGCAGGGGATCCTCTCGGTCGGCAACATCACCAACGGCGGCACGGCCAGCGGCATCGGTTCCTCGTCCGCAACGTCGTCCAACCTGTTGCTGGAAGGCAGCACACTGCGGTACACCGGTGCCACGACGACCAGTGACCGCGGTTTCACCATCGCCAAATCCGGCGCGATCCTGGGCAGTGCCATCGATGTCACCGGTGCCGCCAGCGACCTGACGTTCAACGGCCTGGTCACCAGCACCGATGGCGCCAATTTCACCAAGACCGGCGTCGGCACGCTGACGTTGGGCAACGCGGGCAACGACTACACCGGCATCACCACCGTCTCCGGCGGCACGCTGGCGGTCAACACCCTGGCCAATGGCGGCCAGGTCAGCGGCATCGGTGCGTCCAGCAATGCTTCGGCCAATCTGGTCCTCAATGGCGGCACGCTCAATTATCTCGCTGGGACGTTCAGCACCGATCGTGGTTTCACCGTCGGCACACCCGGCGTTGGCGGCAGCGTTGGTGCGATTGGCGTCAGCAACGCGGCCACCACCTTGACCGTCAGCGGCACGGCCGTAGGTGATGATGGTTTTCGCAAGGACGGGGCGGGCACACTGGTGCTCTCCGGCACCAATACCTACTCGGGCGGTACCTCGGTCACTGCCGGTACGTTGCGCGCAGGGTCCATCCAGGCTTTCGGCAGCACAAGCAACAACCTGAGCGTGGCGAGCGGAGCCACGGCGGATCTCAATGGTTTCAACACCTCGATCGGGGCGCTTCAGGGCGCCGGCAACGTGACCCTGGGCTCCGGCACGCTAACGGCGCTCGCCGGCGGGAGCTTCAGCGGAATCATCAGCGGTAGCGGCGGCTATACCCAGGCGGGTGGCACCCAGATCATGTCCGGTTGCAACAATACCTACACCGGCGCCACCGCCATCAACAACAACAGCCAGGTTACCGTCGATTGTCTGGCCAATGGCGGGCAGGCAAGCGGTATCGGCGCATCGACCAGCGCTGCTTCCAACTTACTGTTCAATAACGGTTTTCTCAATTACACCGGTGGCAACGTCAACATCGATCACGGACTCACGGTACAGAGCGGGTTTGGCGTGCTCAACGTCACCAATGCGGCGACCACCCTGGGCATCAGTGGGGCGGTGGGCGGCGCCGGCACCCTGTACAAGAGAGGGCCCGGCACGGTGGTGCTGTCCGGCAACAATACGTATACCGGCGGCACAGTGGTTGATCAGGCCGGCATCCTGCGAGCCGGCTCAGCCACGGCCTTTGGCAATGGCTACCTGAACATGGGCAACGTGGCCGGCGCCACGCTGGATGCCAACGGTTTCAATCCTTCGTTCACTTGGTTGCAAGGTGGCGGCACCACGGGCGGCAACATCAACCTGGGCGGGCAGACGCTGACGATCAGCACCGGCAACAATACGGCTGGCGTTGCCTATGCAGGCAACATCAATGGCACCGGTAACCTGGTCAAGAGTGGTGTGCAGGTCCAGCGAATGACCGGATGCAACAACGGCTACACCGGCACCACCACCATCAACGGCGGCACCCTGGCCGTCGACTGCCTGGCCGACGGCGGCAGCAACAGTGGCACCGGCGCCAGCAGCGCGGCTGCAAGCAACCTGGTCATCAACAATGGCGCCACTCTGTCGTACGGCGGCGCGGGCCAAAGCAGCGACCGCCTGTTCACGCTCGGCGCGGGCGGTGGCTCGCTGGATTCCTCGGGCACAGGAGCATTGAACCTGACCAACGTCGGCGCCATTGCGTTGACCGGTAACGGCATCGCGCGCACGTTGACGCTCAACGGTACCAACACCGGCAACAACACTCTGTCGGCGCAGCTCGACAACAACGGTACGGGTGTCAGCTCGTTAACCAAGACCGGCACCGGCACCTGGATCCTGACCAACAACAGCAGCAGCTACACCGGTGTCACCACCATCAGCGGTGGCGTGCTCGGAGTTAGCAAACTCAGCAATGGCGGCACGGCCAGCGGTATCGGCGCTGCGTCCAGTGCGGCCTCCAACCTGGTGATTGGCAACGACTCAGCCCTGCGCTACACCGGCTCGGGCGACAGCAGCAATCGACTGTTCACGCTGGCGGGCGGCGTTTCGTTCATCGAATCGTCGGGGACAGGCGCGATCAACTTCACTAATTCCGGCACAATCGGGCTATCGAATCCCAACGTGGCACGCACCGTCGCCCTAGGTGGTACCAACACTGGCAACAACACTGTGGCCGGCGTGATCGGCAACAGCGGCACCGGTATCACCACACTGGCCAAAAACGGCAGCGGCACTTGGGTACTGACCGGCAACAACACGTACACCGGGAACACCGTCGTCAACGACGGCAACCTGACAATCGGCGACGGCAACACGTCGGGCAATCTCGGCACCGGCAATGTGATCGTTGATTCGGCGACTTCGACGTTGTCGATGAACCGCAGTGACACGGTCATCTTCAATGCCGCCATGAGTGGTCCGGGCACCTTCGCGCAGGTCGGCACCGGCACCACTACGCTGACTGCAGGCAACAGCATCGGTGGCGCCACGGTGAGCGCGGGCACACTGGACGTGAACGGCGTGCTGAATACCGGCTCCATTGCCATGAGTAGCACCTCCACCCTCAACGTGGACGGTACCGTGCAAGCGGCGGGCGGAACGACTGCTGCGATCACCGGCGACGCAGGCGCCAGCACGATCAACGTTAACAGCGGTGCGACCCTGCGCGTTAATGGCGACTTGGGCGATGGCAGCGATGCGCTCAACGTGACGGGCACGCTGGATACGGGTGCCACGGTGTTGAACCTGGGCGCTGGCAACGACACGCTGACCATCAATGACGGAGTGATCAACGGCGCCGGTGTCGACGCGGGTGCCGGCACCGCCGACAGCCTGGTGATCAACAACGCCCTGGCGAAGACCTTCGGTGGTTTCAGTGGCTTCGAACAACTGACCAAGCAGAACGTGGGCACGCTGACCTTGACCGGCAACCAGAGTTACAGTGCCGGTACCGCGATCAATGGCGGCGCGCTGAATGTGGGCGGCTCGCTAGATACATCAACCGTCTCGATGGCGGACGCCACCACCTTGAATGTGGTTGGCACGGTGCGAGGCATGGGCGGGACGACTGCCATCCTCACCGGCAGCGCCGGCGCCAACACCCTCAACATCAACAGCGGGGCGACGCTGCAAGCAAGCGGCAGCCTTGGCGGCGGCACCGACAACGTCACCCTCGCAGGTACGCTTAACACGGGCGCTGCCGCCCTGGACCTGGGTGCGGGGGACGAAACCGTGATCCTGCATGACGGCGCTGTAATCAGTGGCGTGGGCATCAACGCCGGAACCGGCAACGACCAGTTGGTGCTCGACAATGCCCTGGCGCTGACTTTCAACGGAGGCGCGACTGCGGGTTTCGAGAGTCTGCTCAAACAGAACGGCGGCGTCACCACCCTGACCGGCAGTCAGAGCTTCAGTGTCGGCACCACAATCAACGGCGGCGCGCTTAATGTGGTGGGTGCGCTGGAAACGCCATCAGTGAATCTGGCTGACAGTGTGACGCTCAATGTCGATGGCTCACTGCAGGGTGTTGGCGGAGCCGCGACCACGGTCACCGGCAGTGCCGGCGCGAATACCTTGACGGTAGGTGCTGGCGGCCACCTGGTCGCCAGTGGCGATCTGGGTGGCGGCGACGATTTCCTGGACGTGGCCGGCACGCTCGACACCGGCGGTGGTACTTTCGCACTCGGCGACGGTGATGACACCCTGATCATCCATGATGGCACCCACATCATCGGCGCCGTGACGGCGGGCGCGGGCACCGATACTTTCGCCACTGATATCAATACCAGCGCAGACGTGGGCGCCGTGCAAGGGTTTGAAACCCTGACCAAGACTGGCGTCGGCTCACTCAACTTCAATGGCCCGACGGGTTCGGACTTCACGACCGTCAACGTGCTGGCCGGCATTTTGAACATCAATGCCGCTGCCAGCCTTACCGGTGTATTCAGCGCGACGGTCGCCAGCGGCGCGGCGCTGAACGTCAATGGCAGCCTGGGTTTTACCACAGGCTCTGACAGTTTCACCGTTGCAGGCAATGTGGCGGGGACGGGCACCGTCGACATGCTCGACGGCGATGATCAGTTAACGCTACAGGATGGCGCTGATCTAAGCGGTCTGACGACCGCGATCAACGGTGGCCTCGGCATCGATACGCTGACGGCTGACATCGCCACCACTGCTGCCCTGGGTGGCGCGGTCAATTTCGAAACACTGATCAAATCCAATGTCGGCACGCTCAACATCACAGGCCCGGTGACTTCTCAGTTCGATACGGTGCTGGTGCGGGGCGGGACGCTGCATATCGCCGCGGGCACCATCGTCGATCCGCAGACCACCGTGGTGTCCTCGGGCGCGACCATGACCGTGGATGGGACGTACCAAGGCACCGCAGGCAACGACACGTTCACGGTGTCAGGCACGGTCAATGGCACGGGCACGATCAACCTGCTCGGCGGCGACGACGTACTGACCTTGAACGACGGCGCTGACCTGAGTGGGCTGGCCAATCCACTCGACGGTGGCGCGCATGGCGCAGGCGACACGGTCATATTGAACAACGCCGGCGCACTGGCCCTCAACGGCGGCAACATCGTCAACTTCGAATTCCTGCAGAAGGACAACACCGGCACGGCGACGCTGACCGGGACACAGAGCTTCAGCGGCGGCACCGCAATCAGTGGTGGCACTCTGGATGTGGACGGTGCAATGAATACGCCGACCGTAACGCTTGCCGACAACACGACGCTCAACGTCGATGGTTCGCTGCAGGGCGCGGGCGGTACAGCCGCGACGATTACTGGCAGCGCCGGCATCAATACGGTGACAGTCAATGGCACGCTGGTCGCGACCGGCGACCTTGGGGCCAGCGACGATGTGCTAGACGTGGTTGGCACGCTCGACACACTGGGCGGAACCTTCGCGCTGGGCGATGGCGACGATACCTTCACCGTGCACGACGGCACCCATGTCATCGGCACTATCGACGGTGGTGCTGGCGTGGATACCCGCGTCTACGACATCAATCAGACCTCCGACCTGGGCCAACTGGTCAACTTCGAAGGCGTGACCAAGACCGGTACGGGCACTCTCAACCTCAACGGCCCCGGTGCGACCGATCTGCAAGAAGTCAGCGTGCTGGGCGGTACGTTGAACATCGGACCCACCGGCAGCGTGGTGGCGACCCCGGGCAGCACGCTCAGCACCTTGGTTGGCAGCGGCGCCACCTTGAATGTCGATGGCGGCTATGGATGCGGCGACGGCAACGATACGATGACAGTGTCCGGCACGGTGTCGGGCACCGGCACCATCGACCTGTGTGGCGGCGATGACACGCTGACCCTCAACGATGGCGCGGTGCTGAGCAACGTCGTCAGCGGCGGAGACTCTATAAACGGCGATACCGTGGTGTTGAACAACGCCAATGCCTTTACGTTCGACGCTGGCAACACGACCAACTTCGAGCTCCTGCAGAAGGAAAATACGGGTATCGCGACCTTGATCGGAACCCAGGGTTTCGGCAGCGTCAATGTGGCGGCGGGCACGCTGGATGTGGACGGCACGCTGGAGACGTCGGATATGGTTCTGCTTGGCGGTACGACGCTCAACGTTGACGGCGTGGTAAGAGGCTTCAATGGCGCCGAAGCGCTCCTTGGCGGTGACGATGACGTCAACACGGTAACGATCGGGGCTGGCGGCTTGCTGTTCGCGACAGGCGACTTGGCGGGCGGCAACGACGTGCTGGACGTGTACGGTGAACTCAACACGAATGGCAGCAGCTTCAGCGGCGTGCTCTCGCTGGGCGACGGCGACGATCTGTTCACCCTGCACGACGGGGCTGTGGTGGATGGCGTCGTCTACGGCGGCGATGGTAACGACACCGCCATCGCCGATATCAACCTGACTGCCAATCTCGGCGCACTGGCTCAGTTTGAAGTCCTGACCAAGACCGGTGGCGGCACCCTCAACATTAACGGCGATACCGTCGGCGTGTTGTTCCCGTCCACCATCCAGAACGTCAACGTGCTGGAGGGCACATTGAACATCGGGCCGGATGGCATCGTGGACGGGCCCGCCGACGGTAGTCCGCTCAATACGCTCGTCGCGAGTGGCTCCACCCTCAACGTGGACGGCAGCTACGGCTGCGGCTCCGGCAACGATACGATGACCGTTGGCGGCACGGTGAGGGGCAGCGGCACCATCGATCTGTGTGACGGCGACGACACGCTGATCTTAAACGACGGCGCGAATCTGTCGGGTCTGGTCAACGCGCTGAGTGGCGGAGATGGAACGGATACAGTGTTGGCTGACATCGCCGGCAGTGTGGTCCTGGGGGGCGTAGTCAACTTCGAGACGCTGACCAAGACCAACATCGGCACGCTCAACGTCGATGGCCCGGCTTCTTCGTCGTTCACTACGGTCAACGTCCTGGGCGGCACGCTGGATATCGGTGCTGCCGGTGCGATAAACGGCGTGGTCACCACGACGGTGGCAAGCGGTGCGACCTTGAATGTCGACGGCGGCTACACGGGCAGCGCGGGCAACGACAGCTTCGACGTGTCCGGCACGGTCAGCGGCAGTGGCACCATCGACCTGGCCGCCGGTGACGACACGCTGACACTCAACGACGGCGCGGTGCTGAGCAACGTCATCGACGGCGGCGCGCATGGCGCAGGCGACACCGTCGTGCTGAACAACGCCAACACACTGAGCTTCGACGCCAGCGATACGATCAATTTCGAATTCCTTCAGAAGGACAACACTGGCACGGCGACGCTGACCGGGACACAGGGCTTCAGCAGCGGCACCACGATCAACGGCGGCACGCTGGACGTGGACGGTGCACTGAGCACGCCGACCGTGACGCTGGCCGACAACACGACGCTCAATGTCGATGGTTCGCTGCAGGGAGCGGGCGGTACGGCCGCGACGATCATCGGTAGTGTGGGCACTAATACCGTCACCGTGGGAGCGGGCGGGACCTTGCTCGCCAGCGGCGACCTGGGCGCCGGCAACGATGTACTCGATGTGATCGGCACGCTCGACACGCAGGGGGGAACCTTCGCGCTGGGGGATGGCAACGATACCTTCATCGTGCGCGACGGCACCAATATCATCGGCACCATCGACGGGGGGGCCGGTCTGGACACCCGCGTCTACGACATCAACCTGGCCGCCGATCTGGGCGCATTGGTCAACTTCGAAGGCGTGACCAAAACCGGCGTCGGCACCCTCGACATCAACGGTCCCGCCGCGACCGACCTGCTGCAAGTCGACGTGCTCGGCGGCACGCTGAATATCGGGCCAAGCGCCACGGTATCGGTGCAGGACACCACGGTCGGCAACGGCGCGACGTTGAACGTGGACGGCAGCTTCACCGGCACGAGCGGGAGCGACACAATGACCGTAGCCGGTACGCTGACCGGCACGGGCACCGTGGACCTGCTCGAAGGCGACGACACCTTCACTGTCCGGGACGGTGCCGATCTGTCGGGCTTGGCGAATGCCGTGGACGGAGGGGCGGGCACCGATACCTTCCTGGCGGATATCGCAGGCAGCGCGACGCTGGGCGGCGCGATCAATTTCGAGACCCTGACCAAGACCAACACAGGCACGCTCCATGTCGATGGGCCGGCGAGCTCGAGCTTCACTGTCGTCAATGTGGAGGGTGGCACGCTGGACATCGGTGCCGGCGGTGCGATCAACGGCGCGGTCACCACGACGGTGGCGAGCGGCACAACCTTGAATGTCGACGGCGGCTACACGGGCAGCGCGGGCAACGACAGCT